>JAFAHG010000277.1 GCA_019237315.1 Actinomycetota bacterium | reverse complement strand
ACGGATGCGACGACTCCGAGCGACCGCGCGGCCTCGCGTGCGAGCTCGCCGGCATCCTCGCCCGTTCCGATCGACTCCACGCCGCGCACCTCCGCGGAGACGCCGAGCAGCGTCGCGATCTCGCCGGCATTCCCGCGCAGCACCGCGACGTCGACCTCGTCGAGGATGCGCTGAGCCGTCTCCGTGCGGTAGCGCGTCGCGCCTGCGCCGACGGGATCGAGGACGACGGGAATTCCCTTCCCGTTCGCGGCGCGGCCCGCCGCGATCATCGCGTCGACCCAGTGCGGCGAGAGCGTGCCGATGTTGAGGACGAGCGCTCCGGCCAGCGCGACCAGCTCCTCGACCTCTTCACGTGCATGCGCCATGACCGGGAGCGCGCCCAGCGCGAGCGTTGCGTTGGCGGTCTCGTTCATCACGACGTAGTTCGTGATCTGGTGGACGAGCGGCTTGCGCTCACGCAGCGTGCGCAGTGACGTTCCGACGTTCACGCGGCTCCTTTCACGTTGAGGACATCGACAGGACCATCCCCGGCGCCGAGCTCGGCGAGCCCGTTGCGCACGGCTTCGCCGGCGGCGCGCGCGGCGCCGCGCACGGCGTTCTCGAGCGAGTAGCCGCGCGCGAGCAACGCGGCGAGGGTGGCGGAGTGGGTGCAGCCGGCGCCGTGCGTCGCGGCGAGGTCGTGGCGAGGCACGTCGAACTCGACGTGGTGCTCGCCGTCGAAGAAGTGCTCGACGGGATCGCCGTGGCCGCCGGTCACGACCACCGCGCGGGCGCCGAGGTCGTGCAGGCGTTCGGCGAGCTCACGCCTCGCTGCGCCCGGCGTGTGCGTGAGCGCTTCGGCCTCGCGCAGGTTCGGCGTGACGACGGTCGCGAGCGGCAAGAGCCGCCGCACGAAAACGTCGACCGCGTCCGCCTCGAGCAGCACGGCCCCCGAGCTCGCGACCATCACCGGGTCGACGACGAGCGGGACCGGGTGCGCTTCGAGATAGTCGGCGACGGTCTCGATCAGCCGCCGCGAGAAGAGCATTCCGGTCTTCGCCGCGTCGACGCCGAGATCCGTCCACACGGCGTCGAGCTGCGCGACGACGAACTCCGGCGGCAGCTCGTGGATCGCGGTGACGGCCGTCGTGTTCTGCGCAGTGAGCGCGACGAGGACCGACATCCCGTGGACGCCCGCCGCGGCGAACGCCTTCAGGTCGGCCTGCACGCCGGCGCCGCCGCCGCTGTCCGACGTCGCGATCGTGAGCGCTTTCGCTACCACTGCCCTCCCTTCGCCGGCATGACCCGGATCAGGTTCTGCGGGTGTGTTCTCAGCCCCAGGCGGGGCACCCCGGTACGGGAAGCGTAGTGCGCTCGCCCCTGTCCACGCCGGACGACTGTGGACGAATCGGCACACAATTGGCACAGTCGCCCGATTACCGCTCGGGTAGCGTGAATGTGGGTGGTTCCCCCTGGGTGGGCGGGGCGCGGACCGTTGCGCGCCCGCAGGCCGGGACGCGTCTCGCAGGGGCCGGAGGCGGGATTACCCTGCGGCGATGGCGCACGCAACGGACGTCCGCGCGGCGCTCTTCGAGGGGGCCGAGGAGCTCGCGTACATCGGCGAGGAGCCCGCGCGTGAGGCGCGCACGGCGCCGCTACCCGACGAGCTCGAGAGTCGCATTGCGGCCGCAGTCGGCGTGACCGAGCTCTACGCGCACCAGCGCACGGCCTGGGACGCGGCCGCGCGCGGCGAGAACTTCATCGTGACCACGGGCACCGCATCGGGGAAGACGCTCGCCTTCACGCTGCCGGTCCTCGACGCGCTCGTCCGCGACCCCAAGGCGCGCGCGCTCTACCTCTATCCGACGAAGGCGCTCGCGCAGGACCAGTACCGAAGCCTCACCGCCTTCGGGCTGCGTGCTCTTCGACCCGCGATCTACGACGGCGATACGCCCGTCGAGCAGCGGCGGCTGATCCGCCAGTCCTCGAACCTCATTCTGTCGAACCCCGACATGCTCCACGTCGGCGTGCTGCCGCACCACGACCGGTGGGCCGACGTCCTCGCGAACCTGCGCTACGTCGTCGTCGACGAGGCGCACGTATACCGGGGCGTGTTCGGCTCGCACGTCGCCAACGTGCTGCGGCGGCTGCGCCGCCTCGCACGCGTGTACCGCGCGGAGCCGCAGTTCCTGCTCGCGTCGGCGACGATCTCCAACCCCGGCGAGCTCGCACAGCGGCTGCTCGGAATGCCCGCGACCGTCGTCGGCGACGACGCGGCGCCGCGCGCCGAGCGCACCGTCGTGCTCTGGAATCCGCCGCTCGTCGACGAGGAGCTCGGACTGCGTGGCTCCGCGCTCGCCGAGGCCGCGAAGCTCCAGGCGGATCTCGTCGAACGCGGCTACCGCACGCTCACGTTCGCGAAGTCACGCAAGGCGGCCGAGCTCGTGCACCGCTTCACGGCGGAGCGCCTCGGAGACGACTCGCGGCTCTCGCCGTACCGCGCCGGCTACACGGCACAGCAGCGCCGCGAGATCGAACGCAGGCTCGCGAACGGGGAGCTGCTCGGCGTCTCGGCCACGAACGCGCTCGAGCTCGGCATCGACATCGGGCTCCTCGACGCCGTCATCTCCGTCGGCTTCCCCGGCACGGTCGCGTCGCTGCGGCAGCAGTGGGGACGGGCCGGCCGGCGGGAGCACGGGATCGCGGTCCTCGTCGCGTCCGAGGACGCGCTCGACCAGTACTTCATCCGCGAGCCCGAGAAGCTGCTCGGCCGGCGCGTCGAGGCGGCGATCCTCGACCACACGAACCCGCGGGTACTTGCCGGACACGTGCGCGCTGCCGCGTTCGAGGCGCCCGTCGACGAGGACGACGCCGACATCCTCGGTGCGCAAGCGGTCGCGGCCGCAGCCGCGGACCCCGAGCTTCGCACGACGCCCCGTGGGTACGTGTGGGCGGGACGCGAGTACCCGTCGACGCGCGTTCCGCTTCGCTCCGCCGACGCGGATGCGTTCACGGTCGTCGACACCTCCACCGGCTCCGTCCTCGGCCTCGTCGAACGGTCGCGCGCGTACTCGACGGTGCACCGCGGCGCCGTCTACCTCCATCTCGGCGAGTCGTATCTCGTGGAGGAGCTCGACGAGACGACGATGCGCGCGATCGTCGAGCCGTTCGCAGGCGACTGGTACACGCAGGTGAAGAAAGAAACGCAGACGTCGATCGTGCGGCCGTTGCGCGAGGAGACGCGGCTCGGGCTGCCGCTCGTGTTCGGCGAGCTCGAAGTGACCGAACAGGTCGTCGCCTACGAGCGGAAGACGATCCGCTCGCAGGAGCGGATCGAGCTCGTGCAGCTCCAGCTCCCGCCGGCGACGTTCGCGACGGAGGCGATCTGGTACGTCCCCACCGCGCAGCAGCTCGACGGGCTTTCCGAGATGCCGACGCTCCTCGCGACGCTGCACGCGGCGGAGCACGCGATGATCGCGATGCTGCCGCTCTTCGCGATGTGCGACCGCTGGGACATCGGCGGCCTCTCGACCAACCTGCACCTGCAGACCGGCGCGCCGACGGTGTTCGTCTACGACGGGCATCCCGGCGGCGTCGGCATCACCGAGCGCGGCTTCGACCAGTTCGAAGCGTGGGTCGCCGACACCGGGCGCATGATCGCCGGCTGCCCATGCGCGGACGGATGTCCGTCCTGCGTGCAGAGCCCGAAGTGCGGCAACCTGAACGACATGCTCGACAAGCTGGGCGCAAGCACCCTGCTCGAGCGCCTCGCGGCGTGCTGAGACTCGCGGCCGCGCTCCTGCTCGCGCTGCCGTCGGGGCCCGTCCTCCACGAGTTCGACATCCCGACGAAGAACGCCGGACCCGTCGGTATCGCGGCGGGTCCGGACGGGACCGTCTGGTTCACGGAAGAAACAGGCGACCGCATCGGCAGGCTCGCGCCCGACGGGACGATGACGCAGTTCAAGCTTCCGGTCGGCGCGCAGCCGGCCGGCATCGTCGCCGGGCCGGACGGCGCGCTCTGGTTCGCCGACATGGGCTTGAACGCGATCGGACGCATCACGACCGACGGTCACGTCACCGAGTTCAAGCTGCGAACGATCACCCCGAAGCCGGCCTCGATCACGGTTGGGCCCGACGGTGCGCTGTGGTTCACCGAACGTGCGCGCGCGCGCATCGGGCGGATCACGACGAGCGGTCAGGTGCGCGAGTTCCAGCTGCCGCTGCTGCGCGACGTGTACGGCATCGCCGCCGGGCGCGACGGCAACCTCTGGTTCACAGAGGTGCGCAACGGAATCGTCGGGCGCATCACGACCGCGGGGCACTTCAGGGAGTTCCACACGTCGCCCGGCGCGGGCCCCGGCGGCATCGTCGCCGGCGCGGACGGAGCGCTCTGGTTCACCGAGGTCTACCTCGGCCGCATCGGACGGATCACGACCGGCGGGAAGCTGACCGAGTTCAGGCTGCCGGCAAACCTCGCCTACCCGAACCTCATCACTGCGGGACGCGACGGCGCGCTCTGGTTCACCGAGACGCGCGCCGACGCGATCGGGCGGATCACGACGAACGGGAAGGTCACGAGCTACGAGGTGCCCACGTGGCAGGCCGCACCGGTCGCGATCACGGACGCCGGCGGGACGATCTACGGCACCGAATATGCGGCAAACCGGATCTTCGAGCTGGCCGAGCGCTGACGCGACTGCCTCTCCGGCTCGATGCCGGACACCTGCATTCCGGCGGCCATCCTAGGATCGGACGATGCCCTGGCGTGCGTTCGGTGAGACCTTCGTCACGCTCGTCGTCATCACCGACCCGATCGGGAACGCGCCGATCTTCCTCAGCGTCACGCGGAGGCTCGAGCCCCGCGCGCGGCAGCGGGCCGCGGTGCAGGCCGTCGTCGCCGCGGGCGCGCTCATCGTCGGCTTCGCGATCTTCGGCGAGCTCGTGCTGCGCTACCTGCACGTATCGATCGAAAGTCTGTCGATCGCAGGCGGACTGCTGCTGCTGCTCGTCGCGCTCGAGATGCTGCGCGGGACGGACTTCCCGAGCGGCGACGACGACACCGGCGTCGCGCTCGTTCCGCTCGCAACGCCCCTCGTCGCAGGCCCGGGCGCGATCGCGACGGCGATGGTGCTGTGGCGCAACCATCACCACGCGAGCGGTCACATCGCCGTGATCGTCGGCATCGTCGCCGCAGTGGCGTGCGTCGGCGCCGCGCTGCTCGTCTCGGAACGCGTGACGCGCGCCGTGCGGCCGTCGGTGATCGCATTCCTCACGCGTGTCTTCGGCCTGCTTCTCTCGGCGATCGCCGTGCAGCTCGTCGTCAACGGCGTGAAGGGCCTCACCTAGCCGCGTAATACGGGTAGATCCCCGCGGGCACACCGAGATCTGCGGAGGCGAAGCCGCGCCGCACTGCACCCGCAGGCGGCCCGACGCAGGTCAGTCCCTGTCCCGCGACGTAGTTCGCGTACCGGGCGCCGGGGGGAAGCAGGAGTCCCTGGGCCTCGGTATCGAGGTTCGAGCTGAGGCAATACGCGACGCTTGC
>JAFAHG010000017.1 GCA_019237315.1 Actinomycetota bacterium | reverse complement strand
TCGCGACGCTGACGGGAGCGATGCGCGCCGCGATGGGCGACATGTACCTCGGCGTCTTCGCGAACGACGACGACTGGCGCGACCAGATCGTCGACGCGGGGAACGCGAGCGGCGACCACGCATGGCCGTGGCCGCTGCCGGGCCGCTACGCACGGCTGCTCGACTCGCAGCTCGCGGACATCAAGAACACGTCGGGCAGGAGCTTCGGCTACCCGATCATCGCCGCCGCGTTCCTCGAGCGCTTCGCCGGCGAACTGCCCTGGGCGCACCTCGACATCTACTCGGTCGCGTTCCTCGACGAGGACCGCGACTACTTCGCACGCGGCGCGACGGGCGCCGGCGTTCGCCTGCTCGCCGAGCTCGCGCGTCGGCTCGCTTAGAGGCTGATCTTCAGCAGGTTGCGCGGGGCGCGGTCCGGCACGGCGGACGGCCAGCTCGTCACGTCGACGGCGCTGCCTGCGCGCGCTTCGGTGCGCGAGAAGAGGTTCAGCTTCGCCTCCCAGATCGACGCCGGCTTGCCGGCGAACCGCGCCGGCAGCGTGATCGTGAACCGTCCGGTCGCGTCCGGCCACGTCGCGGCGACCGGGTGCACGACGCTGCCGTCGACGCTCACGCCCGCGACGACGCCCGTGTAGACCGCGCCCGGGTACGACGTCGGCCGCGGGAGCGCCATCGCGTAGTTCGCCGGCGGCAGACGGATGTCGAGGCGTGCGCTCTGCAGACGCTGGAACCAGACGAACTCCTGCGGCAGGAACTGGTAGACGAGCTCGCCCTTCGACACGCGCACCGTGAACGGCACGGGGTTCCCGCCTTCCTCCGCCGACGCGGTGAAGAGCGACGTGTACCGACCCTGCGCGTCGGTCACCGACGACACCGTCCAGTAGTCGCGGTCCTCGGTGCGCGTGCTGACCTGTGCGCCTTGCACCGGCTTGCCGTTCGCGTCGAGAACGGTTCCGGTCAGCTGATAGGTCAGCAGGGCGACGACGGGCGGACCGCCGCCGCTGCCGTTCACAAGACGGCCGCTGACGACGGGTCGTCCCGCCGAGTCGCGCGTCACCTTCAGGTCGCGCACGCCGTAGGCGACGTCGATCGACGCGTGCTCCGCGAGGAGCTGCGACTGCTGCGCTTTCGTCAACGGCACGCCGGCCGCACGCGCACTCGAAGCGTCCGTGACCGTGACGACGTGACGGCCGAGCAGCGTGTCGTCGAGCAGGTACGTGAAATGACCGTTCGCGTCGGTCGGCTTCGGCACCGCGTAGCCGTCGACGCTCACTCGCACGCCGGAGACGGGTGTGCCGCCCAGCTCGATCGTGCCGACAGAGCGGATGAGGTTGTCACTGGCGGGGTTCCACGCTTGCAGCGCGTACGCCGGCGGTGCGACGACGGCGAGGCGACGCGCGGCGTTCCGGCCCGCGGCTGCGCTCCCGACGACTGCGAGGACGGCGACGAAGACGACGCCGACGCGCCTAGCCACCGGCGACGCTCCCACCGAGGCCCGGGCGGCCGATGACCGCGAACGACTCGCCGTTCGGCAGCGAGAGCTCCGGCGGCTGGTCGGCGCCGACGACGTCGAAGCGCACGTACTCCTTCGCCGAGCGGCTGCTCGTCGATGCGATGACGTACTTCCCCTCTGTCGATGCCGTGAACTTGAAGTAAGCGACCCCGCCGCCCGACACGGGTGCAGCCGTCGCGCCGCCGGAGAAGACGGGCGTGCGTCCACCCGGCGCGTTCACGACGGCGAGGCCGTCGGTGCACGTCGCGCCCTGGTTCGAGAACGTCACGTACACGGTCCACCCCTTCGGGACGCTCACGCTCATCCCGCCGTGCGACGACGCGTCGATCGTCCCGTCACACGTCGCGGACGACTGCGACGCGACGAGCTGCAGCGTGATCGTGTGCGGCTGCGGGCCACCGTTCAGGTAGAGCGGCGGTGCGCGCAGCACGCCCGGGCCCGCACCCGGCGGCCGGATCGGAGGCGCGAGCGACTGCTTGAGGTCGCCGTTCAGCGCGAAGACCTGCAGCTGGGTCGCGGTGCCGCCGTAGGACGACGTCGCCGTGCCGCCGACCGCGATCGCGACGTACTCCTTGCCGCCGGCCTCGTAGATGGACGGGCCCGCCGCGATCTGGAAGCCGGTCTGGAAGCTCCACAGCGGATTGCCGGTGTACGTGTCGTACGCGCGCAGGACTCCGTCGCCGCCGCCGACGAACGCGAGTCCGCTGGCGGTCGTCGTCACGCCGCCGCGGCCCGGCTCCGGCACGACCTGCTTCCACGCGACCGTGCCGAGCGACGTGTTGATCGCGGTAACGCTGCCGTAGTCGTGCCAGTCCTTCGGGCCGTAGCCGAACGTGCCCGCCGCGAGCCCGTTGTCGACGTCGCCCTTGATCTTGTACTTGTTCACCGCCGTCGGATTCGCCTTCTCGATGAGTACCGACGCCGTCTCCGCCTGGCTGTTGATCACGTACCCCGTCGTCGGGTCGAACGACGAGGGCGAGTAGTTGAGGCCGCCGAGCGACGACGGATACACGAGCACCGGCTTGCCGGGCTGCAGCGCGGGATGCTCGAGCTGGTTCAGCAGCTTGAGGTGCTGGTAGATCGGTGCGCCCGTGCGCGCGTCGTACATCCACCACGTGCCTTCCTTCGTCGCAACCGAGACGACGCGACGCTTCACCCCACCGATGCGGACGTCGTACAGAAGCGCCGGCTGCACGGTCGAGTAGCCCCACTGGTCACCCGGGATCTGCTGCTGCCACCACTTCATGCGGCCGGTGAAGAGGTCGAGCGCGACGAGCGAGTCCGTGCGCGGGTCGGGGCCGGGACGGACCTGCGGGTCGAAGATCGGTGACGGGTTCGCGGTCGTGACGTAGACGGTGTTCGTCGTCGGGTCGATCGTGGCGGGGTTCCAGTTCGTGCCGCCGCCGGTGTAGACGCCGAAGCGGCGCCAGCCTTCGCCGTCGGGCGGAACGGTCCAGAAGGGGCTCGACCACGCCGGCGTGAGATCGGTGTTGTACGCCATCGTGAATCCGCGGACGCCGTAGTCGGACCCGGACGCACCGATGATCAGGATGTTCCTGAAGCAGATCGGCGCCTGCGTCTCGGAGTAGCTGTACTGCTGCGTCGCATCCGGGACGGCGTCGGAGATCGGGACCTCCTTCACGAGCTTGCCGCTCTCCGCGTCGATCGACGCGATCTTCATGTCGAGCGTGAGCACGAACACCTTCCCGTCGCAGTACGCGACGCCGCGGTTCGTGTTCACTCCGTAGTTCGCGAACACGCCGGTGTCGTCGGGCTTCCAGTGCCACAGCACCTTGCCGCTCGACCCGTCGACGGCGAAGACGTAGTCGTACGCCGTCGTCACGTAGATGATCCCGTTGACGACGATCGGGAAGCTTTGCTCGCCCTTCGGGATCGTCGAGTCGTAGTGCCGGAAGTCGATCGAGAAGACGCGCCCGAGGTCGTTCAGGTTCTGCTTCGTGATCTGCGTCAGCGGCGAGTGGCGGATCTCGTCCGGGGTGTTGCCGTACATCCCCCAGTCACCGGGGCTGAACGAGGTCGTCTCCGCCGCGGAGGGCTGCGGCGCCTTCGCCGTCGTGGAGACCACGGGCGCGGTGGTCGGAATCGCCTCCCCCGTGCCGTGCGTGCTCTTCGAGAGGAGGCCGCTCGCGAGCAGGCCGGCGAGCGCTCCCGCCGCGGCGAGGACCGCGACGACGGCAAGGCGCTTCCTGCGAGCGGATCGCCTCCCTCCCAAGACCGTCCGATCTTAGAACGGCAGCCCGGGATGTGTCTTATTTCTGTCTAAATCTTACGTCCGCTCGAGCACGACGACCGGGATTACGCGGGTCGTCTTCTGCGCGTACTCCGCGAACTGCGGCCGCAGCTCGGCCTGGCGCGCGTAGAGCTCGTCGCGCTCGGCGCCTTCGGCCACCCGCGCGCGAGCGGCGAAGGTATCCGTCCCGACCTCGACGGTCACGTCGGGATTCGCGCGCAGGTTGTGGTACCAGTCGGGGTTCGTGGGCGCCCCGCCCTTGCTCGCGAAGATCACGTAGCGACCGTCGTCCTCGAGGTAGGCGAGCGGGTTCGTGCGCTTCGTCCCGGTCTTCGCCCCGGTGTGCGTGAGGAGCAGGAGCGGCATGCCCTGGAACGGGCCGCCGACGCGGCCCTCGTTCGCCCGGAACTCCGTGATGATCGAGTCGTTGAAGCTCATCCCTGGGTCACCGTAAGTGTGCCGATCATCTGCCCCTGGATCCAGTGCAGATCGCATTGGTACGTGTAGGGGCCGGTGAGCGTGTAGTTCAGCGTCTCCGTCTGCGACTCGCCGCCGAGGAGGCCGAGACCGCCGGCCCAGCCGACGACGCCGTTGAACGGGATCTGGAAGTCGACGTTGTGCTGGATCGCGCCCGTGTTCGTGATCTGGAAGGTGACCGGCCCGCAGGGCACGGTGTTCTGCGACAGCGTGAAGCCGAAGTCGAAGATCGACACCTTCACCGTCGTCGCCGTCGGATTCGCGCACGGCTGCCGGACGACCGTTGCGGGGGGCGCGGCCGTCGTCGTCGTCGCGGGCGACGCGAGCGCGTAGACCGTCAGCGTGCCGAAGCTGCCGCGGTAGGTCGTCGGCGTTGCGAAATCGAGGCTCAGGCTCGCACTCTTCCCGGGAGCGATCGCGCGCGTCGAGCGGCCTGCGATCGCGAACGCCTGCGCACGCTTGCCGCGGTTGACGACGCGGAAGACGACCGCACCGACCGGAACCGTGCTCGTCGAGAGCTGCGCGCCGCGGTCGGACAGCGTGACGGTCACGCCGCCCGCGGCGGCGGGCGCCACGACGACGAGCGCGAGCGCGACAACGACGAGACGGCAGCCGATGCCGCCACTGTAGTCTCGGCCGCATGACCCAGGCCACCATGCAGACCAACAAGGGAACGATCGAGATCGAGCTCTTCCCCGACGAGGCGCCGAAGACGGTCGCCAACTTCGTGGAGCTCGCGCAGAAGGGGTTCTACGACGGCGTGATCTTCCACCGCGTGATCGAGGACTTCATGATCCAGGCCGGCGACCCGACGGGCACCGGCACCGGCGGCCCCGGCTACCAGTTCGAGGACGAGTTCAACGCGCACAAGGTCGAGCGCGGCGCCCTCGCCATGGCGAACGCCGGCCCGAACACGAACGGCTCGCAGTTCTTCATCGTCACCGCCGACTCGTGCCCCTGGCTCGACGGCAAGCACACGGTGTTCGGGAAGGTCACCTCGGGCATGGACGTGGTCGACGAGATCTCCCGGGTTCCCAAGGACGCCCGGGACAAGCCGCGGGACGAGGTCAGGATCGAATCGATCGCTTTGGATTGAGGAGCGACCGGGCCGGGCATATCACGGTCCGATGAGCTCCACCGAGACCCTCGAGGTCGTCTGCCCACATTGCAGCAAGCCGTTCGCGAGCCCGCTCATGGGGAGCGGCCGCCATTCCGGCTTCAAGTGCCCGCACTGCAAGCTGTTCGTGCCCGTCGACCGGGCCGGCGACAGCGGGGCCAACTAGTCCCGAAGCCGGTGCGCCTCCGGTGCCAGGCACCGGGTCGAAACGCGCGCTTTGCGGCGGAAGTTCGGTGCCAGGCACCGTTACAGGACCGTGACGGTGCGTCCCCGGCTCAGCCGGTGACGGCCACCTGGCCGTTCATCGAGAACTCTTGCCCGTGGATGTCGCACTGGTACTGGAACGTGCCGGTGCGCGAGAACGTGATCACCTCGGTGTCGGTCTCGCCGCCGAGGAGCGTCTTGCCGCCGTTGAAGGCCTTGATCCCGCTCGGCGTCGTCGACTGGATGTCGAACGTGTGCGCGGCCTGACCCGCGTTCTGGATCTGGAACGTGACCGTGCCGCACGGGAACGTCGTCTGCGACAGGATGAAGCCGAAGTCGATCATCTGCACCTTGACGGTCGTCGCGACCGGGTTCGCGCACGGCCCGTCGGGCGGGGCAACGGTCGGCTCGCCCGCACCCTGCTGCAGCGGGATCGTCGACGACGTCGACTTCGGCGCGGGTTCGACGACCTTCAGCGTGCCGCGCATCGACGACTGGCCCTTCAGCGTCGAGAAGAACGGATAGGTGCCGGCGTCGACGATCGCGACGGTCAACGTCGCACTCTTCCCCGGCGCGATCGGCGGCGTCGTCTCGCCGACGATCGAGAAGCTGTGCTTCACCTTGCCGCGGTTCACGATCTTGATCGTGATCGAGCCGGTGAGGACGCTCGTCGCCGAGACCGTGAACCTGTACTCGGAGGGCTTGCCGGCGACGACGGTGATCGTCGTCAGGCCGCGGCCCGACGCCGGCGCGGCGAGGAAGCCGAGGTACGCGGCGGCGGCGAGCGCCGGAAGAGCAAGAGCTGCACGGCGGGCCACGCCCGCAGCGTAGCTACACGCAGTCTTTGAGCCCCTGCGCCTCGGGCAGGGACTCGAGCTTCTTCAGCGTGTTGTTCTCGATCTGGCGGATGCGCTCGCGCGTCACGCCGAACGCCTTGCCGACCTCCTCCAACGTGCACGGCTGCATGCCGTCGAGGCCGAAGCGGAGCTCGATCACGCGCCGCTCGCGCTCGGGCAGCGACGCGAGCGCGTTCTCGATGTCGGACCGGCGCAGCGTCAGCGACGCGCTGTCGAACGGGGACTCGGCCTGGTCGTCCTCGACGAAGTCGCCGAGCTCCGAGTCCTCCTCCTCGCCGATCGGCTTCTCGAGCGAGATCGGGTGCTGCGCCATGCGCAGGATCTCGCGCACCTCCTCCGTCGACATCTCCAGCTCCTCGGCGATCTCGTCGGGCCGCGGCTCGCGGCCCAGGCGCTGCACGAGCTGGCGTTCGATGTGCACGACCTTGTTCAGCTTCTCGACCATGTGCACCGGGATGCGGATCGTGCGCGCCTTGTCGGCGATCGCGCGCGTGACCGCCTGCCGGATCCACCACGTCGCGTAGGTCGAGAACTTGTAGCCCTTGCGGTAGTCGAACTTCTCGACCGCGCGGATCAAGCCCAGTGAGCCTTCCTGGATCAGGTCGAGGAAGGTCAGTCCGCGGCCGAGGTAGCCCTTGGCGATCGAGACGACGAGGCGGAGGTTCGCCTCGATCATCTGGGTCTTCGCGCGCATGTCGCCGCGCTCGATCCGCTTCGCGAGGTAGACCTCCTGGTCGGCGGTCAGCAACGGCACCTTGCCGATCTCGCGCAGGTAGAGGCGCAGCGAGTCGAGCGAGGGCTCGACGGTGAGGTCGAGCTTCGGCGAGCTCTTCTCTTCCTCGGCGAGCGGCTGCTCGTGCGGGAGCCGCCGGTGCTGCTCCCCTTCGACGAGCTCGACACCGTGGTCGATCAGGTACGTCGTGAAGTCCTCGATCTGCTCCTTGGTCAGCTCCACCTCCTCCAACCCGTTGACGATCTCGTCGTAGGTGAGGAAGCCCTTCTCCTTGCCTTGCTCGACGAGCTTCTGGAGTTCCTCGACGTCCGGCAGGGAGATGTCGACAGTGAGCACCTGAGCTTGACCTCCGGTCTACGTTGGACTCTGACGGGGTGGAGCTTGACCCTTCGCAGGAGCCGACTCGTGCCGGCCCGCCCTCTGTGCAGGAGGCTGACTATACATCCGAGTTCACCGAATTTGAACCACTTTTTCGGTGGCCCGACACGGATGTTTCGGCGGTCTCCGGAAACGGGCGAGGCGGCCCAGGGGCCGCCTCGTCGAACCCAGCCACAGGAGCGATTGCCGTCAGTCCCGAAGCCGGGAAACCCGGAAGTCTTTCGAGCCGGCCGCGCCGCACCCGGCCGCCTCGAACACGAGGGATCATCCCCCATGCGAGGGCACTTGATCCATACCCCCTTTTGCGCTTGACCGCCGTGGTTGACCAGGTCGCCGGAGGCGTCGTCTAGCCTCCTCGGGATGGCCGGCCGCTTCGAAGAACGCCTCCGCGAGGGCCCTCCGCTCGTCGGCGACGGCGGCATGGGGGCGCTCCTCACGGCCGCGGTCCCGCGCCTCCGCTCGCCCGCCGAGGCGAACCTGCGCGCCCCCGACGCGGTCGTCTCGCTGCACGTCAGCTTCATCAACGCGGGCGCGGACGTGATCGAGACGAACACCTTCGGCGCGAACCGCCGCAAGCTCGCCTCGATCTTCCTCGAGGACGAGCTCGAGCGGATCAACTCGATCGGCGTCAAGCTCGCCCGCGACGCGCGCGAGATCGCGGGGCGCGACGTCTTCATCGGCGGCGCGATCGGTCCCATCGGCGAGGCAACGACGTCGCGTGTGCGGCACGAGCTCTTTGCCGAGCAGGCGTCGATCCTCGAAGGGCGCGGTGTCGACCTGTTCCTCGCGGAGACGTTCTACGACCTCGACGAGCTCGTCGACGCGATCACCGCGATCCGCAGCGTCTCCGGGTTGCCGATCGTCGCGCTCCTCACCTTCGACGAAGGCGGCGAGACGCTCGCCGGCGTGACCGCACGCGAAGCCGCGGACCGGCTCGCGCCGCTCGAGGTCGCCGCGATCGGCGCGAACCACGGTGCAGGCCTTCTCACCGCGCTCACGGCGCTCGAGCAGATGCAGACCGACGGGCTGCCGCTTGCGGCGCTGCCGAACATCGGACTCGCCTCGCTCGCGGGCGGGCGCGTCATCTACCCGCACGCGACGCCCGAGTACTTCGCGGAGTTCGCCGCCCACGCCCGCAACCTCGGCGCCCGGCTGATCGGCGGCTGCTGCGGGACGACGCCGGCCGAGATCGCAGCGATCCGGCGGGCGCTCGACGAGGGCCGCCAGGCTGTCGCGCCGCTCGAGGTGACCGAGCGCGAGCTGCATGTCGCCCTCGGTGAGGAGCAGCGCGAGACCGAGCTCGCCCGGGCGCTCCGCGACGGCGAGTTCGTCGTCTCGGTACAGCTCGACCCGCCGCTCGGAGGCTCGAGCCGCGGGCTCCTCGAGGTGACACAGGCGCTCGAGTCATCGGGGCGCGTCCGCTTCGTCGACGTAAACGACAACGCGACGGCGCGCGCGGGGATGAGCTCGCTGATGGTGTCGGCGACGATCGAGCGTGCCACCGGCCTCGAGACGATCCCGCACGTGACGACGCGCGACTCGACCGTCCTCGGGCTCGAGTCGCTCCTTCTCGGCGCGCACGCGGAAGGCGTGCGCAACATCCTGGCGATCACCGGCGACCCGCCGGAGGTCGGCGACTACCCCGGGTCACGCGGGGTGTACGAGATCGACGCGGTCGGGCTGACGCGGCTGATCACGTCGCTCAATCGCGCGGAGGACTACAACGGCCGCCCGATCGACGCGCCGACGTCGTTCTTCGTCGGCGTCGCGGTCAACCCGACGGCCGACGACCTCGAGCTCGAGGCCGACCGCTTCCGGCAGAAGGTCGAGGCCGGCGCGAAGTTCGCGATGACGCAGATCGTGTTCGACCTCGACGCACTCGACCGCTTCGCCGAGCTGATCGGGGGTTGGCCGATTCCCGTCCTGGCGGGGATCTTTCCCGTGACGAGCCACAGGCTCGCGCTGCGGCTGCACAACGAGGTGCCCGGGATCGTCGTGCCGCAGCCGCTGCAGGACGCGCTCGAAGCGGCGGGGTCGAACGCCGCGGCGGTCGGCATGGCGCACGCGCGCGAGCTGCTCGAGGAGTCGCGCGGGCGCTGCGCGGGCGCATACGTCGTCGCGCCGTTCCGACGGCCTGCTGCTGTCGTCGACCTGCTCCGCTAACAGGCGCCGGTCGACACCGGCCGCCGCGCGTCGGCGACCGCGTTCCGCACGGCGCTCGTCGGGACGCCGAAGCCTGCGGTCGATCCGACGCGCGACGCGAACACCGTCGTGCGGACGACGCCGTTGCCGTCGACGACGGGACCGCCGGAGTTCCCGTGGCGGACGAGACCGCTGAAGACGGTGACGACGCGCGCGCGGCCGTTCAGCAGCGTCCGTTCGGTCGTACCGATGCGGCCTGCGCGGGCGTCGAACGGCCCGTTCTCCGGGTAGCCGAGGATCGCGACCGCCTGGCCGGGCTGCGCCGCGGCGAACGGGAGTGCCTTCGCGTCGAGACCGGGGACATCGAGCACGGCGACGTCGTTCGTCCTGTCGACCGCGAAGGCGCGTGCTGCGTGGCCGTCGACCTGGATGTCGCGTGCGCCCGCGACCACGTGCGCGGCGGTGACGACGAGGTGCGGCTCGGCGACCCAGCCCGATCCCTCGACGCCGAGCCCACAGGCCAGCGCGGTGACCTTGACGACGCTCGGCTGTGCGGCGCGTACCGCCGGTTCGGCGAGCACGTTCGGGTCCGGCGGGAGCGACGGCGGCGCAGGACCGAACAGCGTCGGCAGCTGGTCGATGCGCGCGAGGGCGGAGAGGAGCTCGCTCGGAGGCGCGATTCGGTTCAGCCGCTGGAGGATCACCGAGCGCTGCACCGTCTTCTGCCAGCTCGGGTGGCCGGGGAGCTGCAACGCGACGGCGCCCGCAACCCACACGAGGACGAGTCCCCACGCCGCGCCGGCAGCGATGCCGCCGAGCGAGTCCAGCGCACGGAGCGGCGGCACGAGGCGAAGACCACCGCGGATGAAGGACGCGATCCAGCCGGCGACCGCGTTGAGGAGCATCGCCCCGACCGCGGCACCGGCGAGCGCTACAACCGGCATGTACGGCGAGGTCGTGCCGCCGTGCAGGAGATGCGGCGCGATACGCGCGCCCGCGATCGCGCCGCCGACGAGCCCGCCGAGCGCGAGCGCCGTCCCGATCAATCCGCGCCGCCAGCCGGCGAACGCCGCGATGACGACGACCCCGAGCGCGATCCAGTCGACGCGCGTCATGGAGAGACTGTGCCTATCGTCCCGGCGTGGGCGTCCATGTCGTGTTGCTGCGAGGGGTGAACGTCGGGCCGCACAACCGCGTTTCGATGCCGGCGCTGCGTCAAGTCCTGGAGGCGGCGGGGTTCGTAGACGTTCGGACCTACCTCCAGAGCGGCAACGTCGTGCTCGCGAGCCGGAAGGGCAGTGCGTCGGTCGCTCGTGAGGTTCGCGCGGCGCTCGCGGGCCTCGGGCTCGACGTCGCCGTCGTGGTGCGGAGTGCCGCGGAGATCGCACGCGTCGTGCAGAGGGATCCGCTCGGCAACGTCGCGACCGACCCGAAGCGCTACCAGGTGACGTTCCTCGAGTCGCCGTCTCCCCGCGACTTCCAGGCACGGCTCGAGGCTGCCGCGGTCGAGGGCGAGCGCGTCGTCGTCGACCGGCTGGAGGTCTACGCCTGGCACCCGCACGGGATTGCACGCTCGCGGTTGTGGACCTCCCTCCTCGGCAAGAACCTGGGCGTCGTCGCCACCTCCCGCAACTGGACGACCGTCGAGGCTCTACACCAGCTGGCGAGCGACTGACGGCTACACTGCCCACCGCGCGGGGGCGTAGTTCAGCTGGTTAGAACGCCGGCCTGTCACGCCGGAGGTCGCGGGTTCGAG
>JAFAHG010000298.1 GCA_019237315.1 Actinomycetota bacterium | reverse complement strand
ACGATCTCGTCGTCGAAGCGCCCTGCGTCGATCGCCGCCACGGCACGCTGGTGCGACCGATACGCCCACGCGTCCTGTTCCTCGCGCGAGATGCCGAGCTCGCGCGAGACGAACGACGCCTGCTCGACCATGTGCCGCCCGTCGAAGGTCGAGGTGAGGCCGTCGTGCACCATCAGGTCGATCAGCGTCCCGTCGCCGAGCCGGTAGCCGAAGCGCGCGCGCTCGAGCGCGTACGGCGCGTTCGACATCGACTCCATGCCGCCGGTGACGACGACCTCGACGTCACCGGCGCGAATCATCGAGTCGGCGATCTCGACCGCGCGGATCGACGACGCGCACACCTTGTTGACGGTGTCGGCGGGCGTCTCCTTCGGGAGGCCTGCGCCGATCGCCGCCTGACGCGCGGGCGCCTGGCCCGCTCCGCCCTGCAGGACCTGACCCATGATCACGTATTGCGGTTCGCCCGGCTCGATTCCCGCGCGCTCGAGCGCCGCGCGGATCGCGAACGCCCCGAGCTCGGTCGCACGGTAGGAGGCGAGGCCCCCGCCGAGCCTGCCGAACGGCGTCCGGACGGCGGCGACGATGACGCTGCGCATCGCTACCGAAGGTAGCTCTGGTCGCGGGCCAGCCGTCGCGCGAAGGCAACGAGGAGCCGGATCGCGCCCTCGACGTCGTCGAGCGAGCAGAGCTCGACCGGCGTGTGCATGTAGCGGAGCGGGATCGACACGAGGCCGGACGGGACGCCGCCGCGCGAGGTGTGGAACTCGTCCGTGTCGGTGTGCGTCGCGCGCGTCGAGACCTCGATCGAGTGCTCGATCCCTTCGTCCTTCGCCGCCGCGGCGAGCAGGTCGTAGACGTGACGGTTGATCATCGGGCCACGCTCGATCGTCGGTCCGGCCCCGAGGTCGACCTTCCCCGCGGCGCGTGCATCGCCCCCGGGAACATCCGTCGCCCACGTCACGTCGATCGCGATCGCGACGTCGGGCTCGAGCGAGAACGCCGCAGCGCGTGCGCCGAAGTGCCCGACCTCCTCGGCGACAGCCGCGACGGCGACGACGTCGACCTGCGCGTCGCCGGCCTCCGCGATGCGACGGGCCGCTTCGAGCGCGACGTAGCAGCCGAGCCGGTTGTCGAGCGCCTTCGACACGAGGCGGCCGTTCGGCAGCTCGACCGGCTCGCCCTCCCAGACGCCACCGTCGCCGATGCGGACGCGACCGAGCGCCTCGTCGCGGCTGCGAGCCCCGATGTCGACGTGGAGGTCGGTCAGCTCGAGCCGCGGCGCCTCCTGCCCGGCACGACGGTCCACGCGCCTCCGCGCGATCACGCCGCCGACGTCGCCGAAGCGCACGCGCTGTCCGAGCAGCGCCTCGGGGCTGATGCCGCCGACCGTCGTGAACGAGAGGTATCCCTCCTCCGAGACGTGGGTGACCGCGATCCCGATCTCATCGATGTGACCGACGAGCGCGAGCGTGGGCGCACCTTCCCCGGCGCGGACGCGCGCGTAGGACGTCCCGAGCGTGTCGCCCGTCACCTCTGCGAACGCCGCGGCTGCCTCGCGCCAGACGCGCGCGGCCTCCTCCTCCTCGCCGGGCGGCGCGGGTGCGAGCAGCAGGTCGCGAAGGAGGCCCGGCAGCGGCACGGTCGCCTATTCTGCCCTGACGGTGCAGGACGAGCTCGGCGACGTCAGCAGGGACTACCACCAGCTGCTGCGACGCGGGTCCGTCGCGCGGCGCCTGCCGGTCTCGCAGCACGAGGCGTGGCGCCGGGCGATCCGCGCGCAGGCGCGGACGGACGAGTTCAAGGTGCGGACGTGGTCGCGACCCGAGGACGCGCGGGTGTTCGCCGTGCTCTCCGACTGGTCGCTCTCGCCGGAGGAGCGGGCCCGCCTCGCGCGGCGCCTGGAGTGGCTGCGGGAGGACTAGGGGCTACAGTCTTCCCCGGATGTCGGGAGGCCGCCGTGTGTTGCTCGTCGCCGTCGCCGTCGTGGTCGCGGCCGGGATCGGCGCCGGCGTCTACCTCGCGACGAGCGGCTCCTCGAAGACCTCCGGGCCGCCGCCCCTTCCCGATCCGCTGACGGCCCTGCACGGGCACGACCTGCTCGCGCCCGAGTGCACTCCCGTCAGCGGTACGCGCTGGTACGGCCCCGGAACGACGCTCATCACGAGCAAGCTCTACGAGGTCTTCGCGATCCACATGTCGTGCAACCTCGCGCGAACCTGGACGCAGGAGCTCGCCGCGCACAAGGTGCCGATACTGAAGACGGGCAACATCAGCCCGATCAAGGGGCCGAAGGGCTGGAACTGCTCCGGGTTCCCGGACAAGTACAACCACGCCTACGGCGGCGGCTGCCGCAAGGGCCAGCAGGCGTTCGGGTGGAACTGGAACGTCGTCAACCGGCGCGTCGTCTTCGTGCCGAGCGCGGACGGCGGGCTCACCGAGCAGAAGCTCGCCGGAAGCGACGCCGAGATCATCACGCGGCCGCTTCCGAACGGAAGCTACCAGCTCGAGGTGATGAATACGAGCGGCGTCGGCTACCTCGACAGCTTCACGTGGGCGCCGCCGGGAGGGCTCGAGGTCACGTCGATCGGGCACGTGAACGGCGCGAAGTGCTCACTCGCGAACAACACGATCTCGTGCGTCGCGAACCTGCGCCCGCCGGTGTGCATCTGCTCCGGGAGCGGCGGCGACCTCATCATCGACATCGCGCTCAAGCCCCGCAGCCCCACGCCCGGGCAGAAGGGCGTCACGTACGGCACGGCCGGCTCCGACTTCGAGATCACGAAGATGACGCCGGTGCCCTACCTCATCCCAGGGACGCCGAAGGAAGCGCAGCGCCGCGGCGGGGTCTAGGGCTTGCGCACCGGCGGCGGAGCGCCTATCGTGGGTCGCGATGACTTCTTCCCCGCGCAGCTGGTGGACGTGGCGCACGAGCGGGGCGGGAGCCTGCGTCTGACCGTCGCACCACAGCCCGCCGCCGCTCGACCGAGACCCGCACAGGGTCTTTTTTGTGCCCGATGACCGTCTCCACGCTTCTCGACACCGGCCTCCTCACCCCGCTCGGGGCATACCTGCAGCTGCGCGAGGAAGGCCGCGCGAGCTTCCTGCTCGAGTCGGTGGAACAGGGGCGGCTCGGCCGCCACTCGCTCGTCGGGTGCGGGTCGCGGCTCGTGACCTACGAGGAGGCCGAGGCGCTCGGCGAGCCGGTCGTCGGCTACCTCGCCTACGACTTCGTCGCGAAGCTCGAGCCGACCGTGCCCATGCCGGATGCGGGTCGCGGGCTGCCCGAGAGCCGCTTCGTGGTCGCGGACGTGCTCGTGCGCTTCGACCACGTCCGCAACGTCGCCGAGGTGCTGCACGGCGACGCCGACGAGGTGTCAGCGCTGCTGGAGTCGGAGGTGCCGCGCCCGCCGGGCGCGTCGGGTCGGCGTTCGGAAACCGCGCGGTTCCCGTCGCAGGCGGACTACGAGGCGGGTGTCCGCGCGTGCAAGGAGCACATCCGCCTCGGCGACGCGTTCCAGATCGTGCTGTCGCAGCGCGCAGAGCGCCGGACCGACGTCTCGGCGGTCGCGCTCTACCGCGCGCTCCGCCAGGTGAATCCATCGCCCTATCTCTTCCTGCTCGAGCTCGACGGGCTCGCGCTCGTCGGCTCGTCGCCGGAGACGCTCGTCAAGTGCGAAGGGACACGCGCGTCGCTCAACCCGATCGCCGGGTCGACGCGTCCCGGCGAGGGCGACGCGGAGCGGCTGCTCGCGTCGGAGAAAGACCGCGCGGAGCATGTGATGCTCGTCGACCTCGGGCGCAACGACCTGTCGCGCGTCTGCCGGCCGGGGACCGTGAAGGTGGAGCGCTTCCTCGAGGCCGAGCGGTTCTCGCACATCACGCATCTCGTGTCGGAGGTGAGCGGCGAGCTCGGCGCAGGCGTGACGCCGTTCGACCTGCTCCGCGCGTGCTTCCCCGCGGGAACCGTGTCGGGCGCGCCGAAGGTGCGCGCGATGCAGATCATCTCGGAGCTCGAAGGCTGGCGCCGCGGGCCGTACGCCGGCGCGGTGCTGTATTCGCTGCCGGGCGGGCCACTCGACGCGTGCATCGCGATCCGGACGGTCGTTCTCGACGACGGCGTCGCGCTGCTCCAGGCGGGCGCCGGCGTCGTCGCGGACTCCGACCCGCGCGCGGAGCACGAGGAATGTTTGCGCAAGCTCGCGGCGCTCGAAGCCGCGATCGACTTGGCGGAGGGCGCGTGACCGTCCTGCTGATCGACAACTACGACTCGTTCACGTACAACCTCGCGCACCTCTTCGGCGAGCTCGGCGCCGACGTCGTGGTGCGCCGGAACGACGAGATCACGCTCGACGAGGCGGACGCGCTCGAGCCGACGCACGTGGTCGTCTCCCCCGGGCCGGGCCGTCCGGAGGACGCGGGCGTCTCGCAGGACGTCGTGCAGCGGTTCGCGGGGCGCGTGCCAGTGCTTGGCGTGTGTCTCGGGCACCAGGCGATCGTGTCGGTGTTCGGCGGCGAGGTCGGACCGGCGCAGGCGCTCGTCCACGGCAAGGCGACGATGGTCGCGCACGACGGTCGCGGACTCTTCGCGGGGCTTCCGGAGGACTTCCTCGCCGGCCGTTACCACTCGCTCGCCGCGACGTCGCTGCCGGATTGCCTCGAGGTGTCGGCGAC
>JAFAHG010000110.1 GCA_019237315.1 Actinomycetota bacterium | reverse complement strand
CTCGCCGACCACCCGAACTTCACCGTCCACCAGGCGGACGTCCTCGACGGCGCGGCGATCGCTGAGCTTGCGCGCGGCGCGACGCACATCGTCCACTGCGCCGCGATCGCGGGCGTCGACCGCGTGCGCGAGAGCCCGGTGCGCACGATGCGCGTCAACGTCATCGGGACCTACAACGTGCTCGAGGCGGCGCTCGCCACGAAGGACACGGTCGAGCGTGTCGTCGACTTCTCGACGAGCGAGGTCTTCGGGACGCACGCGTTCCGCGTCACCGAGGGTCAGGTCTCGACGATCGGCTCCGTCGGCGAGGCGCGCTGGACGTACGCGGTGTCGAAGCTCGCGGGTGAGCACATGGCGCACGCCTACCACGACGAGCTCGGACTGCCGACCGTGACGGTGCACCCATTCAATGTCTACGGCCCGAACCAGGTGGGCGAGGGCGCGATCTCGGTGTTCATCACACGCGCGCTCGCGGGCGAGGATCTCGTCATCCACGGCGACGGCTCGCAGATTCGCGCGTGGTGCTACGTCGACGACATGGTCGCCGGCGTGCTCGCGTGCCTCGAGCGGAGCGAGGCGACCGGCAACACGTTCAACATCGGCAATCCGCGCTCGGCGGTGACGATCTACGACCTCGCGCTGCGCATCAAGCGGCTTACGAATTGTCCGGGGGAGATCGTGTTCCAGCCGCTCCACTACGCCGACGTCGAGCTCCGCATCCCGAACGTCGAGAAGGCGCGCGAGCTTCTCGGCTGGGAGCCGAAGGTCGAGCTCGACGACGGACTCGCCAGGACGATCGCGTGGTATCGCGAGAGACAGACCGCGTCCGTCTAGCGAAGCCCGACGTCGGCGCCGACGAGCTCGCCGCCGTCGCCGAGGTGCTCGAGACCGGGATGCTGACGATGGGCCCGCGCGTGGCGGAGTTCGAAGAAGAGCTCGCGCGCGCCTGCGGGACGCGGCACGCGGTCGCGGTCGCGAACGGCACCGCCGCGCTGCACGTCGCGGTGCTCGCGCTCGGCCTCCAGCCCGGCGACGAGGTGATCGTCCCCGCGTACACGTTTCCGGCGACCGGCAACGTGCTGTTGCTCTCGGGCCTGAAGCCGGTCCTCGTCGACGTCGACCCGGAGACGATGAACCTCGACCCTGCGCAGCTGAAGATCGGCCCGCGCACGAAGGCGATCCTCGGCGTGCACCTGTTCGGGCGGCCGATGCGCGTCGAGGAGCTGCCCGACGGGGTGCCGTTCCTGGAGGACGCGGCCGGTGCGCTCGGTGCGCGCCGGCGCGGACGGCCGTGCGGGTCGCTCGGCGTCGAGGCGTGCTTCAGCTTCCATCCGCGAAAGATCGTCACGACCGGCGAGGGCGGCGCGGTCACGACCGACAGCGACCGCCTTGCCGAGCTCGCGCGCCGCCTGCGGAACCACGGCTGGCGCGACCTCGCAAGTGCGGACATGCCGGCGGCGGGGCTCAACTACCGCCTCTCCGACCTCCTGTGTGCGATCGGCACGCCGCAGCTCCGGCGGCTCGACGAACTCCTCGCCGCGCGTACGCGCATCGCCGCCGGGTACGCCGAGCGCCTGCGCGATCTCCCGGTGACGCTGCCGGCCGCCGACGAGGGTGACGTGCACGGCTGGCAGGCCTACGTGATCCAGGTCGACCGACGCGACGACATCCTCGCCGCGCTGCGGGGGCAGGGCATCGAGGCGCAGATCGGCACCTTTGCGCTCCACCTCCTCGCGCCCTACCGCGACCAGGGGTTCTGTCCGGGCGCGGAGCGCGCCTTCGAGCGGTCGCTCGCGCTGCCGTTCCACACGCAGCTCACCGAGTCCGAGCTCGACCGCGTGGCGGAGGCGCTTGACAAGCTTGTGAGTGATCACTAACCTTTCGCCGTGGCCGTCGCCGAACGCAAGACGAAGGAGGAGCGCCGGGACGAGATCCTCGAAGCCGCGGTGGCCGAGTTCGCAGCGAACGGCTACCGGGGCGCGTCGACCGAGGCGATCGCACGGTCGGCCGGGATCTCCCAGCCGTACGTGTTCCGGCTCTTCGGGACGAAGCAGGAGCTCTTCCGCGTCGTCGTCGCCCGCTGTTTCCGCGAGACGCTCGAGCTCTTCCAGCGGGCCGCCGAGGGGCTCCGGGGCCCCGAGGCGCTGCACGAGATCGGGAACGCGTACGTGGAGCGGCTCGCCACCGACCCGATGCGCCTGCAGCTCCAGCTGCAGGCCTACACGGCCGCCGTCGAGGACGAGGCGATCCGCGACACCGTTCGCGTGGGATACGGCGACCTCGTCGCGTTCGTCGACCGCGTCGCTGGCGTCGACGCAGCCACGCTCTCGAGGTTCTTCGCCCAGGGGATGCTCCTGAACGTGTTCGCTGCGATGCAGCTCGGCTTCGACACGACCGAGCCCTGGGCGGCCCGCCTCCTCGCGGGCTGCAAGGAAAACGGCTGACCCTCTTTTTTTCGACCGGAGGTAAGTGATGAATCACAAAGTTGCCTGGACGTTCGCGATCACGTCGGCCGCGGCCTTCATGGTCACGCTCGACAACCTCGTCGTCACGACGGCCATCCCGGTCATCCGGCGCGACCTGCACGCGGGGCTCGCGAGCCTCGAGTGGACGGTGAACGCGTACACGCTGACGTTCGCGGTTCTCCTCCTCACCGGTGCGGCGCTCGGCGACCGCTTCGGCCGCCGACGCGTCTTCGCATTCGGTCTCGGCCTCTTCACGCTCGCCTCCGCGGCCGCCGCGCTCGCGCCCTCGATCGGCGCCCTCGACGCGGCACGCGCGATCCAGGGGGTCGGCGGCGCGATCGTGATGCCGCTCAGCCTGACGATCCTCTCCGCGGCCGTGCCTGCCGAGAAGCGCGGGCTTGCACTCGGCGCCTGGGGCGGGATCAGCGGGCTCGCAGTCGCGTTCGGGCCGGTCGTCGGCGGTGCGGTCGTCTCGGGCATCTCGTGGCACTGGATCTTCTGGCTGAACGTCCCGGTCGGGCTGGTCCTCCTGCCCCTCGTGCTGCTCCGCCTCGACGAGAACCACGGCCCGTTCGCGCGCCTCGACTTCGGCGGCCTCGCACTCGCGAGCGGCGGCCTCTTCGGGATCGTGTGGGGGCTCGTGCGCGGGAACGCACTCGGCTGGGGCTCGCCGGAGATCCTCGCGTCGCTTCTCGCCGGAGCGGTCGTCCTCGCCCTCTTCGTCGTCTGGGAGCTCCGCGCAACCGCGCCGATGCTGCCGATGGGGTTCTTCCGCAGCCGGACGTTCTCGCTCGCGAACGCTGCGTCGCTCTTCATGTCGTTCGGGATGTTCGGGTCGATCTTCCTGCTCGCGCAGTTCTTCCAGACCGTGCAGGGGTACTCGCCGCTCGGCTCGGGCCTGCGCGTGCTCCCGTGGACCGCGATGCCGATGGTCGTGGCGCCGATCGCCGGCGCGGTCTCGGACCGCATCGGCGGGCATCGCCTGATCGGCGCGGGACTAGCGCTGCAGGCGGCCGGTCTCGCGTGGCTCGCCGCGCTGCAGACGCCCACGGTCTCGTACGGCGCGCTCGTCGCTCCGTTCGCCGTGTCCGGGATCGGCATGGGTCTCTTCTTCGCGCCTGTGGCGAACGTGGTGCTCTCCGCCGTCCGGCCCGAACAGGAGGGCCAGGCCTCCGGCGCGAACAACGCGATCCGTGAGCTCGGCGGTGTGCTCGGCGTCGCGGTGCTCGCGTCGGTCTTCGCGCACTACGGGGGCTACCGCACGGGACACACCTTCACGAACGGGATGATCCCCGCCGTCTACATCGGCGCAGCGGTCGTCGCGCTCGGGTCGCTCGCGGCGTTCGCGATCCGACGCCGGCCCCGCGCCGAGCTCTTCGGTGCCGAGGCCGCGGTCGAGCTCGCTGCCTGACGGCCGCTAGGGTCCGCGGGCGCCATGCCCGCGGACCCCGACGTCTCCGTCGTCGTCACCGTTCTCAACGAGGCGGCGTCGGTCGACGAGCTCTACCGGCGTACGACGGCCGCGCTCACGGGCGAGAGCTACGAACTCGTCTTCGTCGACGACGGATCGACGGACGGGACCTTCGCAGCGCTCACGCGTCTCCACGCCCAGGACCCGCGAGTGCGCGCCGTACGACTGAAGCGGAACTTCGGCCAGCACCCCGCGATGCACGCGGGGCTGTCCCGTGCGCGCGGCGGCGCGATCGTGACGATGGACGGCGACCTGCAGAACGGACCCGAGGACATCCCGCGGCTGCTCGCGGCGCTCGCCCGCGTCGATGTCGCGTCAGGGCGGCGCGTCGGCCGCAGCGACCCGGTGGGGCGCAAGGTTCCGTCGCGCGTCATCAACGGCCTGCTGCGCCGCTTCACAGGCGTTCCGATCTCCGACTTCGGCTGCGCGTTCAATGCGTACCGACGCGACGCGATCGTGCCGCTGCTCGGCTCGATCGGGAAGCAGAAGTTCACGAAGGCGCTCGTCCTGCGAAGCGGCGCGACGGTCGAGGAGGTCGACGTCGCCCATGCTCCGGCGGCGGGCGGGTCTCGCTACTCGCCGCTCCGGCTCGTCCGGCTCGCGCTGCACGTCGTCGCGGGCTTCTGGCCGCAGCCCGTGCAGTGGATCGGCGTCAGCCTCGGCCTCGTCTGTACGGCGGCCGCACTCGGACTGGGCGGCTACGGAATCTACTTCTGGGTCGAGCGCGGGAACTTCCCCGGGCCGCTCTTCGCGGGAACCGGCATCGTCTTCGTCCTCGGCATGGAAGGATTCATCCTCGCCCTGATCGGCGAGTACCTGGGCAGGATTCAGCGAGACGTGGAGGGTATGCCGCTGTACGCGGTTGCAGAGGAGCTGGGATGAAACGTGTTCTCGTCACCGGCGGCGCCGGATTCATCTCGTCCGGCGTCGTCCGCTACCTGCTCGCGGAGACGCCGTACGACGTCGTCACGCTCGACGCGCTGACCTACGCGGGCACCCTCGAGAACCTCGCCGACGTCATGAGCCACCCGCGGCTCTCCTTCGTCCACGGCGACATCCGCGACGCCGACCTCGTTCACGAGCTCGTCGAGGGCGTGGACGTCATCGTCAACGCAGCGGCCGAGTCGCACGTCGAGAAGTCGATCCGCGACGGCGCGTCGGAGTTCGTGACGACGAATGTCGAAGGGACGCAGATCCTGCTCGACGCGATCCGCGCCACTCCGGTCGAGCGCTTCGTGCTCGTGTCGTCGTCCGAGGTCTACGGCACGGCGCGCTACGCGCCGATGGACGAGGAGCATCCGATCGAGCCGCGCTCACCGTACGCAGCGACGAAGGCAGGCGCCGACCGGCTCGCGTACTCGTACTTCGTCACCTACGACCTTCCGATCGTGATCGTGCGGCCGTTCAACAACTACGGGCCGCGCCAGCATCCGGAGAAGCTCGTGCCGCGGTTCATCACGCAGGCACTGCTCGACGAGTCGCTCACGATCCACGGTGACGGTCATGCCTCGCGCGACTGGCTGTACGTGGAGGACGACGCGGAGGCGATTCGCGCAGTGATCGAAGCGCCGGTCGACGACGTCGCCGGCGAGGTACTGAACATCGCGACGGGCATCGACATCTCCGTGTCGGAGATCGCGGACCTCGTGCTGAGCGTGCTCGACATGCCCGCCGACCAGCGCGTGCACGTCGACGAGCGTCCCGGCCAGGTCGACCGGCACATCGGGTCGACCGAGAAGGCCGAGCGCCTGCTCGGCTGGCGCGCGCGCACGTCGTTCGAGGACGGCCTCGAGCGCACCGTCTCCTGGTACCGCGACAATGAGGCGTGGTGGCGAGGGATCCTCGCGAAGGACGTCCGCGCCTTCTCGTCCTAGGCGCCGGCCCGGCGCAGCTCGGGCTCCTCGAAGCGGCACGCGCGCACGACCTGTGGACGGCGGTTGCGGACCGCGATCCCGCCGCCCCCGGCTTCCGCTTCGCCGACCGTCGCTGCATCGTCTCGACCGAGGACGAGCCCGCGATCGAGCGGCTCGCCGCAGCGCTCGACCTCGACGGCGTCATCGCGCCCGGCACCGACTGGCCGGTCGCAGTCGCCGCGCGCGTTGCCGAGCGTCTCGGTCTGCCGCATGCGATCTCCGCGGCGACGGCCGTGCTCGCGACGAACAAGCTTCGCCAGCGCGAACGGTTCGCCGAGGCCGGTGTCCCGCAGCCCCGCTGGCAGGTCGTGACCGGGGAGGACGCGGACGTCGCGGCGCCGTGCGTGGTCAAGGCGCCCGACCGGCAGGGACAGAAGGGCCTCTCGCTCGTGCTGGAGGCGGACGAGCTCCCGGACGCGATCGCGCACGCACGCGACTCGTCGCGCGCCGGTGCGGT
>JAFAHG010000005.1 GCA_019237315.1 Actinomycetota bacterium | reverse complement strand
ACGATCGTCGTGATCACGCACGACCGCGAGCTCGCGGCGGATCTGCCGCGGCGTGTCGAGATGCTCGACGGACGGATCGTGAGCGACGGATGAGGCGCGTCGCGCTCTTCGCGGTCGTTGCGGCGCTCTTCGCACCCGTCGGTGCGCACGCGGCCGACTGTCCCGCCACGAACGCGCCCGACACGCTCGTCCTCGCCGGCGGGACGCCGCAGTGGAGCAAGGTCGGCCAGGCGTTCAGCGGCGCGTTCCAGGTCTCGCTCGCGAACAGCAACGGCTGCCCGGTGACGACCGGTCTCGTCGGCGTGCCCGTCACGTTCACGGCACCCGCGAGCGGCGCGAGCGGGGCGTTCGCGTCGAGCGGGACGGCGAGCGCCGTCGTCGGCACCGGGTCGAACGGCTCGGCCGCGTCGCCGCAGTTCACGGCGAACACGACGAGCGGCGACTACGTCGTCGTCGCGAGCTCGCAGTACGGATCCGTCAGCTTCGCGCTTCACAACACCGCGAGCGGAGTGCCCGCGTCGATTCGCGCCACGACCGCGCATGAGTCCGCGACCGTCGGCAAGCGCTACGCGCATCCGCTGCGCGCCGTCGTGCTCGACGCGACCGGCGCGCCCGTCGCAGGTGCGCAGGTGAGCTTCGCGCTCGGGAGCGGCGCGAGCTTCGACGGCGGCGGCGCGCAGGCGACGGCGGTCACGGACGCTTCGGGAGCCGCCGTCTCGCCGGCGTTCACCGCAGGCGCGACCGCGGGGACGTTCACCGCCGCGGCGACCGTCGCCGGGCTCGGCACGACGTTCGCGTTGGACGACCTCGCCGCCGGTGAGCCGACGATCACCGCGCTTGGCAGCCCGCAGACTGCGAAGGTCGGCACGCGCTACTCCGCGGCGTTGCGCGTCCGCGTGCGTGACGCCTCGGGCAAGCCGCTGCAGGGCGTGAGCGTCGCGTTCTCGCTCGGCGGTGCCACCGGCGCGGGTGCGACGTTCGCAGGCGGCACGGGACAGGCGACGGCGGTCACGGATGCGGACGGCATCGCTACCTCGCCGCGGTTCAGCGCGAACACCGTCGCCGGAAGCTTCACCGCGAGCGCGACCGCGAACGGCACGAGCGCCGCCGCGCGCTTCGTGCTCCACAACCGCGCGGGCGCGCCGTCGGCGATCTCCGCCGGCGCGGCCGCGACGGAGTCGACGCCGGTGGGCACGCCGTTCCCGCTTCGTCTCGCAGTCACGGTCGACGACGCCGACGGCAACCCGGTGCCCGGCGTGCTCGTGACCTTCACCGCACCCGCGCACGGCGCGAGCGGAACCTTCGCGCATGCGCGCAGCGCGCACGAGCACACGGACGCGAAGGGCATCGCGGTCGCGCCGCGGTTCACGGCGAACCGCACGCAGGGCGGCTACGTCGTCACGGCGACCGTCGCCGGCCTCGACCATGCGGCTGCGTTCGCGCTGAGCAACGAAGCTGCCGCGCTGTGATCGCGCCGGCCGCGCTCCGGCCGAGCGACCTCGTGCGCGTGGCCGGCGTCGTCCTGCGCACGCGTCGCCTGCGCGCGGCGCTCTCCGCGCTCGGGATCGCCATCGGTGTGGCGGCGATCGTCGCCGTGCTCGGTCTCTCCGCGTCGTCGCAGGCAGGCCTTCTCGCCGAGATCGACAAGCTCGGCACGAACCTGCTCACCGTCACGAACGGGCAGTCGTTCTTCGGTCAACCCGCCGAGTTGCCGCTCGCCGCGCCGGGGATGATCGCGCGCATCGCGCCCGTCCTGCACGTCGCCGACACGGGCTCGACGAGCGTGAACGTGTACCGCTCGCCGTATATCCCCGCCGTCAACACGAACGGCCTGTCGGTCGAGGCGGCGACGACGAACCTGCTGCCCGTCGTCGGTGCGAGCGTCGCGACGGGCAGCTTCCTGAACGCGGCGACCGCGACGCAGCCCGTGTGCGTCCTCGGCGCGCAGGCGGCGTCGCTCCTCGGCATCGACCGCGTCTACCCGGGCGAGCGGGTATGGCTCGGCGGGATGTGGTTCTACGTGGCCGGCATCCTCACGCCCGCCGCGCTCGCGCCCGAGATCGACCAGGCGGTGCTCGTCGGGTTCGCGGCGGGCAAGCGCTACCTCGGCTTCGACGGGCATCCGACGACCGTCTACCTGCGCACGGTCACGAGCCAGACCGCCGCGGTGCAGTCGGTGCTCGCCGCGACTGCGAACCCCGAGGCGCCGAACGAGGTGAACGTCAGCCAGCCGTCCTCGACGCTGCAAGCGCGCGCCGCCGCGCAGGGCGCGCTGAACGGCCTCTTCCTCGGGCTCGGCGCGGTGTCGCTCCTCGTCGGCGCAGTCGGCGTCGCGAACATCATGGTGATCTCGGTGCTCGAGCGCCGTTCGGAGATCGGCCTCCGCCGTGCACTCGGTGCGACGAAGGGCCAGATCCGCATCCAGTTCCTCTCCGAGGCCGTGCTGCTCGCGCTGCTCGGCGGGGTCGTCGGGGTGGGGGTCGGCGCGATCGCGACCGCGGTGTACGCGTCGACACGGCAGTGGTCGGTCGTCGTGCCACCCGTCGCGTGGGCCGGCGGGTTCGGTGCGGCGCTCGCGATCGGCGCGGTCGCGGGTCTCGCCCCGGCGATCCGGGCCGCGCGGCTCGCCCCGACTGAGGCTCTCCGCACCGTCTAGCCGGGCCTTGCGCTTGAATTCGGCGAAATCGACCCATGGAGGTTTGCTTTGCCGTTGACTCAAACTCAGCTGGCCGACGAGGTGGCCAGCCGCTCGGGGTCTTCTCGCGCGGATGCCAAGCGCATGCTGGCCGCGCTCGAGGAGGTCGTGCTCGAGCAGATCGGCGCCGCCGAGAAGGTGAAGATCGGCGCCGTCGTGCAGATCGAGGTGCGCGTCCGCCCGGCGACGAAGGCGCGGCCCGGCCGCAACCCCGCCACCGGCGAGGAGATCACGATCGCAGCGAAGCCCGCGTCGGTGGCCGTGAAGGCGCGGCCGCTCGCGCGTGCGAAGGCCGCCGCACCGTCGGTGCAGGCCGCCAAGCGCAAGCTCGCGGCGTAGAAGCGTGCAGGCTGGGGGTCGCGCGCGGCGCGGCCCCCAGCTACGACATCGCGAGCTCGGGCACGAGCGCCTCGACGCGTTCGCGGCGGCCGATCCGAAGCGACAGCCCGGCGGCGAGGATGCACATCACGCCGGCGCTGACGAATGCGTAGCTGTACGT
>JAFAHG010000259.1 GCA_019237315.1 Actinomycetota bacterium | reverse complement strand
ACGCAGCGCCTCGAGGACGTAGCCGCCGGTCGGCTCGACGCCGCCCATCACCTCGGCGACGAGCGCGATCGACGGATCGCCGAGCACCTCGTCGATGTCGGAGGTGAGCACGCCGTCGGGCGCCGGGAACGGCCGCTCCTTCGACGGATCGCGGACGAGCGCCTTGACGACGCGCAGCCGGTGGCCGGTCGCGCGCTCGATGTCCTCCGCCGAGTCGTTCAGCAGCCGGTTGACCGCCGAGCCGACGGTCCCGTAGCCCAGAAGGGCAACAGGAACGTCAACCGACGCCACGCGGCTCCTCGACCTCGCGGTTCTGGAGCGCGCGCAACCGCTTGCCGACCTTCTCGATCTCCGTGTCGGCGAGCTTCTTGCGCGCCTCGACGAGGCTCGGCGCACCCTTCTCCATCTCGGCGATCCACTCGCGTGCGAACTCGCCGTCCTGGATGCGCTTGATGACCGCGCGCATGTTCTCGCGGACGTGGTCGTCGATCACCTTCGGGCCGACCGAATGCGAGCCGTACTCCGCGGTGTCGGAGATCGAGTAGTGCATCCGCTCGATGCCGCCTTCGTAGATCAGGTCGACGATGAGCTTCAGCTCGTGCAGGCACTCGTAGTACGCGAGCTCCGGCGGGTACCCGGCCTCGACGAGCGTCTCGAAGCCGAGCTGCACGAGCTGCGAAGCGCCGCCGCACAGCACGGCCTGCTCGCCGAAGAGATCGGTCTCGGTCTCGTTCTTGAAGTTCGTCTCGATGATCCCGGCTCGAGCCGCGCCGATGCCGGTCGCGTACGCGAGCGCGAGCTCGCGCGCGTTGCCACTCGCGTCCTGTGCGACGGCGACGAGCGCCGGCGTGCCGTAGCCCTCCTCGAAGAGCCGGCGCACGATGTGGCCCGGGCCCTTCGGCGCGACCATGATCACGTCGTGGCCCGCGGGCGGCTCGATCAGCCCGTAGTGGATCGCGAAGCCGTGCGCGAAGAGGAGCGCGGCGTCCGCGGGGACGTTCGGCTGCACCTCTTCGCGCCACAGCGCCGCCTGCGAGCCGTCGGGAACGAGCATCGCGACGAGTTGCGCGTTCTGCACGACTTCGGCGACCGTCCCCACCGCAAGCCCCGCCTCCTCGGCGGCCGCCCACGAAGACGAGCCCTTCCGCAGGCCGACGGCGACGTCGACGCCCGAGTCGGCGAGGTTCAGCGCATGCGCGTGGCCCTGGCTGCCGTAGCCGAGCACCGCCACCTTGCCGGAGAGCAGGTCGAGGTTGCCGCTCTTGATCACGTCTGCCAACGGAGAACTCCTTTCGGTTACGAGATGCTTGCGGTGCGTGGCCGCGCCGTCTTCGGACGCGGGCGGCGAAGGCCGATGCGGCCGGTGCGCGCGAGCTCGCGGACACCGTGCGGGCGAACGAGCTCCTCGAAGGCGTCGAGCTCCTCCGGCCGGCCGACGATCTCGAAGGTGAGCGCGTCGCGGCCGATGTCGGCGACACGCGCGCCGAACACCTCGCCGAGCGCGATCAGCTCCGCGCGCTTGTCGGCCGGTGCAGCGACGGTGATGAGTGCGAGCTCGCGCTCGACGGACTCCTCCGGTGGCAGCTCGACGACGCGCAGCACGTTCACGAGCTTGTGCATCTGCTTCTCGATCTGCTCGAACGAGTTCTCCGAGCAGTCGACGCGCAGCGTGAGCCTCGACACGCCGCGGCGCTCGGTCGGGCCGACGGCGAGCGACATGATGTTGTACCCGCGCCTTGCGAACATCTGCGAGACGCGCGCGAGCGCACCCGGCTTGTCCTCGAGCTCGACGCTGACGGTGTGGTGGCTCATCCTGTGATCCGCTCCGGCAGGAACTCCTCGTCGGGCATCTCGATGACGTCGACCGCTGCCGCGCCGGCGGGAACCATCGGGTAGCAGTTCTCGTCGGGATCGACACGCGCGTCCACGACCGCGGTGCGTCCGCAGTCGAGCGCGGCACGCAGCGTCGACTCGAGATCGTCCTCCTTGTCGACCATGAAGCCGGCGCAGCCGAGCGCGTCGGCGAGCTGCGCGTAATCGGGCACCTGCTTCGTGAGGTGCGTCTGTGCGAAGCGCTCGGCGTAGAAGAGCTCCTGCCACTGGCGCACCATCCCGAGCCAGCCGTTGTTCACGACGACGACGACGATCGGCAGGCCTTCGAGCGCGGAGGTCGCAAGCTCCTGGCA
>JAFAHG010000243.1 GCA_019237315.1 Actinomycetota bacterium | reverse complement strand
CATCTCAGGCGAGTTCGAGGTGATCGCGGGGAACATCGCGACGGGCGATGCGGCGGATGTGCTGATCGACGCGGGTGCGGATGCTGTGAAGGTCGGTGTCGGTCCGGGGTCGATCTGCACGACGCGCGTCGTCGCAGGTGTCGGCGTGCCGCAGGTGACGGCGGTGCACGACGTCGCCGAGGTCGCGGCGCGGCACGGCGTGCCCGTGATCGCCGACGGCGGCATCACGTCGTCGGGCGACATCGCGAAGGCGCTCGCAGCGGGTGCGGACACCGTCATGCTCGGCGGCATGTTCGCCGGCACCGACGAGGCGCCCGGCGAGGTGCTCGTCGTGCAGGGCGAGCGCGTCAAGGAGTACCGCGGCATGGGCTCGCTCGGGGCGATGAAGGCGCGCGGCTTCGGCAAGGACCGCTACTTCCAGGGCGACGTCGAGGACGTCGAGAAGCTCGTCCCCGAGGGCATCGAGGGACGCGTGCCGTACAAGGGCCCGGTGGCGGCGATCGTGCACCAGCTCGTCGGCGGCCTGCGCCAGGCGATGGGCTACTGCGGGACCGAGACGCTCGACGCGCTGAAGCAGGCGCGCTTCGTCCGCATCACCGGTGCGGGGCTGCGCGAGTCGCATCCGCACGACGTCACGATCACGAAGGACGCGCCGAATTACCGCCGCGCCTGAGGTCACGCCTCTGCACCCGCTCCCGGAGGAGCGGCCCGTGCTCGTGCTCGACCTCGGCGGCCAGTACTCGCAGCTGATCGCGCGGCGCATCCGCGAAGCGCGCGTGTACTCCGAGCTCGTCTCGCACCGCGCGACCGCGGAGGAGATCCGGCGCCGCAACCCGGTCGCCCTGATCCTGTCCGGCGGCCCCGCCTCGGTGTACACGGACGGCGCGCCGCACGTCGACCCGGAGATTTTCGAGCTCGGCGTCCCCACGCTCGGCATCTGCTACGGCATGCACCTGATGGCGCACGACCTGCCCGGCGGGCGCGTCGACCGCGGCGCCGGCGAGTTCGGCAAGGCAGAGGTGCGCTTCGGCGGCGCGCTCGGACGCGACCTCGCGCAGGACCAGACGGTGTGGATGAGCCACCGCGACTCCGTCGTCGAGCCGCCGGAGGGCGCGCGCGTCACCGCGTCGTCGCCCTCGACGCCGGTCGCGGCGTTCGAGGACGACCGCCGCCGCCTCTACGCGATCCAGTTCCACCCGGAGGTCGCACACACGCCGAACGGCCAGCAGGTGTTGAAGAACTTCCTCTACGGCATCGCGGGTGCGGCGCCGTCGTGGACCCCTGCGGCGGTGATCGAGGAGCAGGTCGAGCGCGTGCGCGCGCGCGTGGGCCGCGGCCGCGTGCTGTGCGGATTGTCGGGCGGCGTCGACAGCGCGGTCGCCGCGCTCCTCGTCCACAAGGCCGTGGGAGACCAGCTCACGTGCGTCTTCGTCGACCACGGTCTGCTGCGCAAGGACGAGGCGAAGCAGGTCGTCGAGACGTTCTCGAACTTCGGCGTCAAGCTCGTGCACGTCGAGGCGCAGGAGCGCTTCATCGGCAAGCTCGCCGGCATCAGCGAGCCCGAGGACAAGCGCAAGCGGATCGGCGAGGAGTTCATCCGCGTGTTCGAGGACGAGGCGCGCAAGCTCGGCGACGTGCAGTACCTCGTGCAGGGAACGCTGTACTCGGACGTGATCGAGTCCGGCGGCACCGACGGTGTCGCCGAGACGATCAAGAGCCACCACAACGTCGGCGGATTGCCGGCCGACATGAAGCTGAAGCTCGTCGAGCCGCTGCGGTTGCTGTTCAAGGACGAGGTGCGCCGCGTGGGCGAGGAGCTCGGCATGCCGGAGCGGATGGTGTGGCGCCAGCCGTTCCCGGGCCCGGGGCTCGCGATCCGCATCATCGGCGACGTCACGCAGGAGCGCCTCGAGACGCTGCGCGAAGCCGACGCGATCCTGCAGGAGGAGGTCCGCCGCGCCGGGCTCTACCGCGAGCTGTGGCAGTCGTTCTGCGTGCTGCCGGCGATCCGGTCGGTGGGCGTGCAGGGCGACTCGCGCACGTACGGCTACCCGATCGTGATCCGCGCGGTGACGTCGGACGACGCGATGACCGCCGACTGGGCGCGCCTCCCGTACGACCTCGTGGAGATCGTCTCGTCGCGGATCGTGAACGAGATTCCGGCGGTGAACCGCGTCGTGCTCGACGTGACTTCCAAGCCGCCGGCGACTATCGAATGGGAATAAAGACCGCTGCCTGCCAGTGCGGGCAGCTGCGGGCGACGGTGACGGGCGACCCGGTGCGGATCTCGAT
>JAFAHG010000242.1 GCA_019237315.1 Actinomycetota bacterium | reverse complement strand
CCACGGCAGGCGTGTCGTCGCGGCGAGACGCGCGAGCGCCGAGGTCGTCTGCGCAGGCGTCGCGAGACCGGCGAGGACGGCGAACGCGTTCCCGTCCGTCGGGTGGGTCGCCGCGCCGGGTGTGTCGGAGAACGCGCCGGCGGTTGCGTCCCAGAAAGCGGCGGCGAACGGGGCCGCGAGCGAAGCGGCGCGTGCGCGCCAGCGTGACGCCGCGTCTGTGTGCCCGAGCGCGTCGGCGACGTCGGCGCCCGCCTCGAGCGCCCGTGCGTACAGCGCGTTGTAGTACGCGACGAGGGGGCCGCCGCGCTGCACGTACGCGTAGTCACCCGCCGGGAACGGATCTTCGAGCAGGCCGTTCGCGTCCGCGTACCCCGGATACCAGGTGTCGAGCACCTTCGCGAGCGACGGCCACCACGTCGAGACCTCCGTGGTGTCGCCGCGGTAGAGCAGGTAGTCGTCGACCGCGAGCACGAAGTACGCGGGGTAGTCGAACAGCACCGACGTCGCCGCCGGCGAGGCGGGGATGTATCCGTCCGGAAGCTGTGCGTTTGCGAACACCGACAGCGTGTCGGCGACGGGCTGCGCCGCCTGCGCGCCGTTCGCGAGGAAGAGCGTCGGGTCCGTCACGACCTGGTCGCCGACCCACGGGCACCGGTCGCGCTTCGCGCCGTCGACGAGCACGACCCGGGCGTCCGCCGGCACCGTGCAGCCCGATCCGAGCACCGCCGGGTCGTTCGGCAACTCGGCGAGCTGCGCGGTGTACGCGCCCGCGTACCAGATGCGATTGAGCTCGTCGTCGCTCGAGAGGAACCAGCCGCGCGGAGTCGCGACCCCCGGAGAGGCCGTGCGCACCGTCGCGCCGACGATGCGCGCCGAGCCGCGGTCGACGTACACGCGCGCGAACCGAAACGCGCGATAGCCGTCGGCGCACACGCCTGCCGCCTCGCAGCCCGAGGTGTCGGTCCAGGTCTCGCCGCTCCGCGCGAGGTGCGCATCGGTCGTGTACGTGCGTGACCAGTCACTCGTTCCCCCGATGCCGAGGTACTCGGCGGTCTCGGAGAACGCGACGCGGACGAGCGTGTTCGGCGCGACGGCCGCGAAGGTGAGCTGGAGGTTCCCCGCGACCTCGTGCGACCAGACGATCGTGGCGGGCGCTGCGGGCGTCACGGTCGCGGGGATGCCCCGCGCGGCGGCCGCTCCGCTCACGACGTAGTGCTTCCACGGCGTTGCGGCGCCGGAGGCGAGAGCGGCGAGGGCAAGAGCAATCGTACGCACGCGCTCCCCATCCAAGCACTACGCTCGGGCAATGGTCGAGCTCACGGTCGTCGGGTCGGTGAACCTCGACCTCGTGGCGCGTGTCGCGCGCCTGCCGCGGCCGGGGGAGACGGTCGGCGGCGCGCGGCTTGCCCGTTTTCCAGGTGGCAAGGGCGCCAACCAGGCCGTCGCGGCAGCGCGCCTCGGCGCCCGCGTCCGCATGGTCTGCGCCGTCGGAGAGGACGCGTTCTCGGACGAGGCGCTCGCCGGGTTGCTCGCGGCTGAGGTGGAGCTCGAGCTCGAGCGACGTGGCACGACCGGCGTCGCGCTGATCGTCGTCGACGACGAGGGCGAGAACGAGATCGTGGTCGTCCCGGGGGCGAACGCCGAGCTCGAACCGCGCGAGGTCGAGGGCGCGGTTCTCTGCCAGCTCGAGGTGAGCGACGCCGTCGTCGAGGCCGCCGCGCGGCGTGCGTCGTTCTTCGCGCTGAACGCCGCACCCGCGCGTCCCGTGTCCGTCGAGCCGGACTTGCTCGTCGTGAACCGTCTCGAGCACGAGGTCGTCTCGCGCGGGAAGCTCGTCGCCGTCACGTTCGGCGCCGACGGGGCGGCGCTCTACGAGGACGGTCTCGAGGTCGCTCGTGCGGCATCGCCGCGCGTCGACGTGGTCGACGGCACGGCTGCCGGCGACGCGTTCACGGCATGCCTCGTCGTCTCGCTCCTCGAGGGACGCGACCGCGGGGAGGCGCTCGCCCGTGCGTGCGCAGCGGGCGCGATCGCGGCGTCGCGACTCGGCGCGCAACCGTCACTCCCCACGGCGGCGGAGATCGACGCGATACTCGCAGGGTGAGCATCCCGATCCTCCTCGACTGCGACCCGGGTCACGACGACGCGATCGCGATCCTCCTCGCACTCGCGTCGCCGGAGCTCGAGCTGCTCGGCCTCACGACCGTCGCGGGCAACCAGACGCTCGAGAAGACGACCGCGAACGCGCTGCGCGTGCTCGAGCTCGTCGGCCGCGGCGACGTCCCCGTCGCCGTCGGCGCCGACCGGCCGCTCGTGCGCGAGCGCGAGATCGCAGCCGACGTCCACGGGGATACCGGCCTCGACGGGCCGGACCTGCCGCCGCCACGCGGCGAGCCGGTCGCGCAGGCGGCGGTCGAGTTCCTCGCGGAGCGGATCGCCCCGGGTGTCGTGCTCGTCGCAACCGGACCGTTGACGAACGTCGCGCACCTCCTCGACCACGCGCGGCCGGACCGGATCGTCCTCATGGGCGGCGCGATCGGCGAGGGAAACCGGACGCCTGCCGCCGAGTTCAACATCTGGGTCGACCCGGAGGCGGCCGCGCGCGTGTTCGCGAGCGGCATCGACGTGACGATGATCGGCCTCGACGTCACGCACCAGGCGGTCGTCGGAAGCGCAGGCGTGGAGGAGCTGCGCGGGGTCGGGCGGGTGGGGTCCGTCGTCGCCGAGCTGCTCGACTTCTACGGACGCTTCCACCGCCGGCGGTACCCCGACCTCGACGGGTCGCCGCTCCACGATCCGGTCGCCGTCGCCACCGTCGCACGGCCCGAGCTCCTCGATCTCCGGCCGGCGCGCGTCGCCGTCGACCTCGGCGAGCAGAGTCGCGGCCGGACGAACGTCGACTGGCGCGGCCGCGGCGCGCCCGACCCGAACCACACGGTCGCGCTCGGCATCGACGCAGATGCCTTTCGGCGGCTCGTCGTCGAGCGGATCGCCTCCTTCGGCTAGCCCGGCAGGAGGGCGGCGGCGCGCCGCGAAGTGGCGCGCATGGCCGCGAAGCGCCCCAGTCGGCTGCGCCCGAAGAAGAAGACCTCGCGCGCCCGCAAGCGCACGACACGCAGCCACCACCATCCCGAGCTCGTGGGCCTCGCGCTCTGCGGGGTCGGCGTGTTCCTCGCGGGGGTGCTCTGGTTCGGCGTCTCGGGCGGGCCGGTCGCCCACGCGGCGACGGCGGCGATCGGGTGGGCGGCCTACGTGCTGCCCGTCGCGCTCGTCCCCGTCGGCGCGCTCGTCGTCACGCGCAGCGCGCTCGTCGACGTGCGACCGTTCCGCCTCGGTCTCGCGGTCGCGTCCGCCGGCTTCGCGCTCGCCCTCGGCCGCTCGCACGGCGGCCTCCTCGGCAAGGGGCTCGAGTGGGTCGTCGCGCAGGCGATCGGCGGAGCGGGCAGCACGATGCTCGGCATCCTCCTGACGATCGTCGGCGTGCTCCTCCTCACGGGTACTTCGCTCGGCGCGATCCTCCGCCGCTCCGGCAGCGCGGTTCGCCACGTCGCCGCGACGACCCCGCGCCCCCGCGTGCGCCGACCCTCAGTGTCAGACACCGGACATGTCCGGGAGGAACACGTCACGCTTGCGCTCCCCGAGCCCCCGGTCGACGTCGCGCAGGACTACCCGGACATCGTGTCCGAGCACCCGCCGGCCGAGCCGCCGCCGCTCGTCCCGCACGTCTTCGCGGAGGACGAGGACACGCAGCAGACGCTCTTCGACACCCCGGCGCAGCCCGACCGCGAATACGTGCTCCCGGACCGCTCGCTGCTCCTGAAGTCGAAGCCCGGCAACGGCCCGAACGCAGAGGCGAGCCAGCGCACCGCGGACGCGCTCGTGCAGTGCCTGGCGAACTTCGGCGTCGCGGCGACCGTCGTCGGCCAGATCGCGGGACCGCGGGTCACGCGGTACGAGCTGCAGCTCGCGCCGGGCACGAAGGTCGGCAAGGTCGCGCAGCTGAAGGACGACCTCTCGTACGCGCTCGCGACGACCGAGATCCGCATCCTCGCGCCGATCCCCGGCAAGCAGGCGGTCGGCGTCGAGGTTCCGAACCTCAGTCCGAACATCGTCACGCTCGGCGACGTCTACGACGACCTGCCGGCGACTGCGAGCCCGCTGAGCGTCTGGCTCGGCAAGGACATCTCGGGCGCGTCGGTGTGGACCGACCTCGCCCGCATGCCGCACATCCTCATCGCCGGCACGACCGGCTCGGGCAAGTCGGGCTGCATCAACACGATCCTCACCTCGATCCTGCTGCGCTCGACGCCCGACCAGGTACGGATGATCCTGATCGACCCGAAGCGCATCGAGCTCAACTACTACGAGTCGATCCCGCATCTTCTTACACCCGTCGTCTCGAGCCCCAAGGAAGCGAGTGCCGTCCTCCTCAACGTCGTCACCGAGATGGAGCG
>JAFAHG010000139.1 GCA_019237315.1 Actinomycetota bacterium | reverse complement strand
GCCCGCCCTCGTCCTTCGAGAGGACGTAGACCTCGGCGTTGAAGTGCGTGTGCGGCGTGATCGAGCCCGGCTTCGCGAGCACCTGGCCGCGCTCGACCTCCTCGCGCTTGACGCCGCGGAGCAGCGCGCCCGCGTTGTCGCCGGCATGCGCGTAGTCGAGCGTCTTCTGGAACATCTCGAGGCCCGTGATGACCGTCTTCGCGGTCTGCGGGTGGATGCCCACGATCTCGACCTCGTTGCCGACCTCGGCCTTGCCCTGCTCGATGCGGCCGGTGACGACGGTGCCGCGACCCGTGATCGTGAACACGTCCTCGATCGGCATCAGGAACGGCTTGTCGACGTCGCGCGTCGGCTCGGGGATGTACGAGTCGACCGCGGCCATGAGCTCGAGGATCTTCGGCGTCCACTCGGCGTCGCCCTCGAGCGCCTTCAGCGCCGAGACCTGGATCACCGGGATGTCGTCGCCGGGGAACTCGTAGCGCGAGAGCAGCTCGCGGACTTCCATCTCGACGAGCTCGAGCAGCTCGGGGTCGTCGACCATGTCGGCCTTGTTCAGCGCGACGACGATCGCCGGCACCTCGACCTGGCGGGCGAGGAGGATGTGCTCGCGCGTCTGCGGCATCGGGCCGTCGGCCGCCGAGACGACGAGGATCGCGCCGTCCATCTGCGCGGCGCCCGTGATCATGTTCTTGATGTAGTCGGCGTGGCCCGGGCAGTCGACGTGCGCGTAGTGACGGTTCTCCGTCTCGTACTCGACGTGCGACGTGTTGATCGTGATGCCGCGCTGGCGCTCCTCGGGTGCGTTGTCGATCGACGCGAAGTCGCGCGCGACGGTGTTGCCGCCGCCCGCCTCGGCGAGCACCTTCGTGATTGCGGCGGTGAGCGTGGTCTTTCCGTGGTCGATGTGCCCGATCGTGCCGACGTTGACGTGCGGCTTCGAGCGCTCGAACTTCTGCTTGGCCATGTCTCTCTCGTTCCTCCGTTGAACTGGGTTAGGAGCCGCCGCCGCCCTGCTCGACGATCTCGCTTGCAATCGACTGCGGAACTTCCTCGTAGCGATCGAACTGCATCGTGAAGTCGGCGCGACCCTGCGTCATCGACCGCAGATCCGTCGCGTAGCCGAACATCATCGAAAGCGGCACGACTGCCTTCACGACTTGCGCGTTGCCGACGGGGTTCATCGACTCGATGCGGCCGCGACGGGAGTTGAGGTTCCCCATCACGTCGCCGAGGTACTCCTCGGGCGTCGTCACCTCGACCGCCATGACCGGCTCGAGCAGCTTGGGCTTCGCACGCTTGACGGCCTCCTTGAAGGCCATCGAGCCGGCGATCTTGAACGCGCGCTCGCTCGAGTCGACCTCGTGGTACGAGCCGTCGACGAGCTCGACGCGGACGTCGACGACCGGATATCCGGCGAGAACGCCCGAGCCCATCGCTTCCTGGATCCCTGCGTCGACCGCCGGGATGTACTCCTTCGGGATCTTGCCGCCGACGATCTTGTCCTCGAACGCGTAGCCGGCGCCCGGCTCCTGCGGGTAGAGGTTGATGATCGCGTCGCCGTACTGGCCCGAGCCGCCCGTCTGGCGCACGAACTTGCCCTGCACCTTCTCGGCGGGCTTCGAGATCGTCTCGCGGTAGGCGACCTGAGGCCGGCCCACGTTGGCGTCGACGTTGAACTCGCGCTTGAGGCGGTCGACGATGATCTCGAGGTGGAGCTCGCCCATGCCGGAGATCAGCGTCTGGCCGGTCTCCTCGTCGGAGTTGACGCGGAACGTCGGGTCCTCCTCGGCGAGGCGCTGTAGGCCGTTGCCGAGCTTGTCCTGGTCGGCCTTCGACTTCGGCTCGACGGCGACCGAGATCACCGGGTCCGGGAAAGACATCGAATCGAGGACGATCGGGTTCTGCTCCGCGGCGAGCGTGTCGCCCGTCGTCGTCGACTTGAGGCCGACACCCGCGGCGATCTCGCCCGCGCCGATCTCCTCGCGCTCCTCGCGGTGGTTCGCGTGCATCTGGAGGATGCGCCCGACGCGCTCGGTCTTGCCGGTCGTCGTGTTGAGGACGCGGTCGCCCGACTTGAGCTTGCCGCTGTAGACGCGGAAGTACGTGAGCTTGCCGACGTACGGGTCGGACATCACCTTGAACGCGAGCGCGGAGAACGGCGCCTCGACGGTCGCGGGGCGATCCGTCTCCTCGTTCGTCTTCGGGTCGATGCCGCGCACCGCGGGGACGTCGAGGGGGCTCGGCAGGTACTCGACGACGGCGTCGAGGAGCGGCTGAACGCCCTTGTTCTTGAAGGCGGAGCCGAGGAGCACCGGCGTGATCTCGTCGGAGATCGTGCCGGCGCGAAGCGCGCGGCGGATCTGGTCCGCCGTGACCGAGCTCTCGTCCTCGATGTACGCCTCGAGCACCTCGTCGTCGAAGTGCGAGATCGCGTCGATCAGCTGGTGGTGGTACTCGTGGGCCTGCTCGGCGAGCTCGGACGGGATCTCCGTCACCTCGAACTGCTGGCCGAGGTCGTCCTTGTAGACGATCGCCTGCATCTCGACGAGGTCGACGACGCCCTGGAACTGGTCCTCCTGGCCGATCGGGATCTGCACCGGCACGGGGTTCGCGCCGAGGCGGTCCTTCATCGACTGCACGGCTGCGAAGAAGTTCGCGCCGGTGCGGTCCATCTTGTTGATGAATGCGATCCGCGGGACCTTGTACTTGTCGGCCTGGCGCCACACCGTCTCGGACTGCGGCTGGACACCGGCGACCGAGTCGAAGACGGCGACCGCGCCGTCGAGGACGCGCAGGCTGCGCTCGACCTCGACCGTGAAGTCCACGTGCCCGGGCGTATCAATAATGTTGATCCGATGGTCGCGCCAGAAGGCGGTCGTCGCGGCAGACGTGATCGTGATGCCGCGCTCCTGCTCCTGCGCCATCCAGTCCATCGTCGCGGCGCCCTCGTGCACCTCGCCCATCTTGTGGGTGCGCCCGGTGTAGTAGAGAATCCGCTCGGTCGTCGTCGTCTTGCCCGCGTCGATGTGGGCCATGATTCCGATGTTGCGGACGCGGTCGAGACCGACTCGGGTTTCAGCTACAGCCAACGTTCCTCTCCTCTACCACCGATAGTGGGCGAAGGCCTTGTTCGCCTGCGCCATCCGATACATGTCGTCCTTGCGCTTGAACGCGTTCCCCTGCTGTTCGAGCGCATCCAGGATCTCCGCGGCGAGCTTGTCCTCCATGTGCTTCTCGCGCCGCTCGCGCGCGTATGTCACGAGCCAGCGTAGCGCGAGCGTGCGGCCACGCCGCTGCGGCACTTCGACCGGAACCTGGTAGTTCGCACCGCCGACGCGACGGCTCCGGACCTCGAGCACCGGCGTGACGCTCTTCACCGCCTGCTCGAGCACCTCGACCGGCGGCCGGTTCGTCTTCGCGCCGACCTTCTCGAGCGCGCCGTAGACGATCGTCTCGGCCGTCGCCTTCTTGCCGCGCGTCATGACACGGTTGACGAGCTGCGTGACGAGCTGGCTGTCGTAGACGGGGTCCGCGGGCAGCGGACGAATCTGGATCTCTGCGCGGCGCGGCATGGTCCTACCCTCGCTTGGCGCCGTACTTGGAGCGCGCCTGCTTGCGGCCCGAGACGCCGGAGGCGTCGAGAGCGGCCCGGATCACCTTGTAGCGGTAGCCCGGCAGGTCCTTCACGCGCCCACCGCGGACGAGCACGACCGAGTGCTCCTGGAGGTTGTGCCCCTCGCCCGGAATGTAGGTGCCGACCTCGATCCCGTTCGTGAGCCGCACGCGCGCGATCTTCCGCAGCGCCGAGTTCGGCTTCTTCGGGGTCATCGTCGAGACGCGCGTGCAGACCCCCCGCCGCTGCGGGGCGCCCTGGAGCGCAGGCGTCTTCGTCTTGTCCGCCTTGGACGAGCGGCCTTTGCGAATGAGCTGGTTGACGGTCGGCACGAAAAGGTTTCCTTACAGACGAAAGGCCGGCGGGGCGTTCACCCAGCCGAACCGGCGAGGCATGGTAGCAAAGCCCCGAGGCCCGTCAATCGGCGCAAACAGGCTTCGGGACTGGGATTTCAGGGTAGCGGACGCGCGGTGGGTTCCGGGGTCGTCCCTATCCTGGGGAGCGGATTGGTCGCGGCCGAAATCCTGCTCGTCCTGCTGCTCGTCCTCGGCCTCGCCGGGGCGGTCGCCTATGCCCTCTCGGCGAAGGCGCGGGCCGACGCGCGGCTCGCGTCGGTGCTCGGCCTCCTCGGCGGGGCGACTGAGCTCGCGGCGTCGCTCGACCGCAGCGAGATCGTCCGCCGCACGCTCGACGCAGCGGCCGCGCTCCCCGGGGTCGACGCGGCGATCGTCGAGGCCGGCGGCGAGCGCTCCTTCACCGGCGCCTCGGCGGAGGAGGTCGAGCGCGCGCTCCTCCAGACACCGTCGCACCGGAACCTCCGCGCGCTCGAGGTCATCTACCGCTACCGCCTCGACGAGGCGGGCCGGGCCGCCGACTTCCTGCGGGCGGGGATCGCCGTTCCGCTCCTCGCGACCGGCGAGCCCGTCGGCACGCTGACGGTGTTCACCCGCTCCACCGAGCACACGTTCCCGCGCGAGACCGTGGTCGCGCTCGAGCAGCTCGCGTCGCGCGCCGGGCCGGCGCTCGCCAACGCGAGGCGATTCGCAGAGACACGCCGGCTCGCCGAGGTCGACTCGCTGACGGGCCTGCGCAACCAGCGCAGCTTCTACGAGCTCCTCGAGCGCGAGGTCGCCCGCGCGCACCGCTACGGCCGGTCCCTCGCGCTGATCGTGTTCGACCTCGACAACTTCAAGCAGATCAACGACCGCATCGGGCACCTGACGGGCGACGCGGTGCTCGCGGAGGTCGCCGCGCGCGTGCGGGAAGTCGTGCGCGCCTCCGACATCGGCGGCCGCGTCGGCGGCGACGAGTTCGCGGTCGTCATGCCGGAGACGACGCTCGCCGACGCCGAGCATCTCGGCAACCGGATCGCGCGCACGGTCGCGTCGCGTCCGTTCGGCAGCGGCCACAAGATCTTCGTCTCGGTCGGGGTCACGGAGCTCCGCGAGGACGACGACGCGACAGGTCTGTTCGAGCGGGCCGACGAGGCGCTGTACCGCGCGAAGCAGGCGGGGAAGTCGCGCACGATGACCGCGTAGACTCGCGGCATGTGCCGGAACATCCACACGCTCCACAACTTCGCGCCGCCCGCGACGACCGACGAGGTTCACGCTGCCGCGCTCCAGTACGTCCGCAAGGTGTCGGGGATGCAGAAGCCGTCGCGCGCGAACGAGGCGGCATTCGAGCACGCCGTGCACACGATCGCGCACGCGACCGAGCACCTGCTCGCGGCTCTCGTCACGTCTGCGCCGCCGCGCGACCGCGTGGTCGAGGCGGAGCGCCGCCGCGCACGGGCCGCCGTGCGTTTCGGGGCCTAGAAGAGCTCGAGCGGCTTCAGCGGATCCTGCGCGAGCAGATCGCGCGGCGGCGTCGGCGTGCGGAGGATCGCGATTGCGCGCGCGTCGGGCAGGCCGACGTCGCGGAAGCAGCCCCACCACGCCCGCGCATGGACGAAGCCCCACGCAGCGACCCTCGCCTGCTGGGACGGCGTCGCACGCCAGGCCGGCCCGGCGATGCCGACGTGTCCACGCCACGCGACCCAGTTCGGCGCGTAGATCCCGAGGCCGCCGACGAAGGTCGAGCCCTCGCCGGGGCGCGTCTCGGCTCCCCAGTTCCAGCGGCTGTTCGTCTCGCAATGCGCGAGGCGCTGCCAGAACGCGGGCACGGCGGCCGTGGCCGATTGGTTGAAGCAGAGCAGTGCAGCCAGAGCGGCCGCCAGGGCGAGATAGCGCAGAACGTCCCCCCTCGTCTCGATTCCGAAGTGGGGGAGTTCTCCGGCCCGAAAGCCGGGTAAACCCGGGAACTGTTACTTCTTGGTCGGCGGCTCTTCGCCGGTCGCGCCGCGCCAGATGCGCGACGCAGCACGCCGGGCGGCCATCGTCCCGAGCGCGCCGAGGCCCGCGTAGAGCCCCGACCAGAGCGCTTTCCGTACGAGATGTGAACGCGTCATCTCGGGTTCAACGCAGCAGGCATCCAACTGGTGACGGTTCGGCCGTTAAGCTCGCGGCGTGATGCGCGTCTGCGTCGCCGGTGTCACCGGTTGGACCGGCAGCGCAGTCGCGGAGGCAATTCGCGCCGCCGAGGACCTCGAGCTCGTCGCGGGCGTCTCGCGTTCCGACGCGGCGAGCTATTCGTCGGTCGCGGAGGCGCTCGACGCGGTTTCGGCCGACGTGCTCGTCGACTACACGCATGCGGCCGTCGTCAAGCAGAACGTGCTCGCCGCGCTCGAGCGCGGCGTCGCCGTCGTCGTCGGTTCGAGCGGGCTGACCGCGGCCGACTACGACGAGATCGACGCTCGCGCACGTTCGGCAGGCGTCGGCGTGATCGCGGCGGGCAACTTCTCGGTGAGCGCCGCGTTGCTCCTGCGCTTCGCGCGCGAGGCCGCGCGGCATTTCGAGTCGTGGGAGCTGATCGACTACGCGAGCGCGACGAAGCCGGACGCGCCGAGCGGGACGGCGCGGGAACTCGCGGAGGCGCTCGGGCGCGCGAGGCTCGACGTACCGCTGGAGGAGACGCTCGGCGAACGCGCCGCGCGGGGTGCGTCGATCGCCGGGACGCAGGTGCACTCGTTGCGGCTGCCCGGCTTCAGCGTGTCGACGGAGGTCGTCTTCGCGGGCGCGGGCGAGCGCCTGACGTTGCGGCAGGACGCCGGGGACAGCGCCGCGCCGTACGTCGCCGGAACGCTCCTCGCGGTGCGCGCGGTCGAGGCGCGCGTCGGGTTGACGCGCGGCCTCGACCGGTTGCTGGACTAGCTCCTACTTGTGGGGCGGAGGCTGGCCGCCGCCCCCGGCCGGAGGCGCGCCCTTGCCGCCACCGCCGCCGGTCGGGCCCTTGCCACCGGTCGGCCCCTTGCCGCCGGTGGGACCCTTGCCGCCGGTCGGACCTTTTCCGGTCGGTCCCTTCGGGCCCTTGTCGCCGCTCGGACCCTTCTTGCCGGTCGGACCTTTTCCGGTCGGTCCCTTCGGGCCCTTGTCGCCGCTCGGACCCTTCTTGCCCGTCGGACCTTTTCCGGTCGGACCCTTCGGGCCCTTGCCCCCGCTCGGACCCTTCTTGCCCGTTGGACCTTTTCCGGTCGGACCCTTCGGGCCCTTGTCGCCGCTCGGACCCTTTCCGCCCTTGCCGGTCGGACCCTTCGGGCCCTTGCCCGGTCCGGTCTTTCCGGTCGCGCCCTTTCCGGCCACGTGCACCGCGTTGTGGTGCAGCGGCTTCGCGAAGACGGGCGAGGCCGCGAGACAACCGAAAATCGAGATGAGAAGAACCGCAAGAGTCCTGCGCACGGGGTGCCCCCTCCGTCAGTTGACCGCGTCGCAATGTAGTCGGGTGGGGCAACCCTTTCAAGCGAAGCGCGCGTTAAGCGACGCGTGCGGCGGGTACCTCCGCGGGAATGGACACCGATCCGCTGGAGACGTTCGCCGCGTGGTGGGCCGAGGAGCAGGTGCCGCTCGTCCTGGCGACGGCGACGCTCGCGGGTGAGCCGTCCGCGCGGGCGGTCGTGCTCGAGGACTTCGACCACCGCGGGTTCGTCTTCTGGACGAGCGCCGAGAGCCGAAGCGGTCGAGAACTCGCGGCGAATCCGCTGGCGGCGCTCGTGTTCCTGTGGGAGCGCAGACGCCAGTTCCGTGTGGAGGGCCGCGTCGAGCGCGTATCCGACGAGGAGAACGAAGCTCATTGGGCGAAGCGCGAAGGGAAGCGCGAGATCGCGGCGTTTCGTCAGGACGAACCGATCGATGACCGAGCCGCGCTCGAGGAGCTCGTGCGCCGGACGCCGGAAACCCCACCTCGGCCGAAGTTTTGGGTCGGCTACCGCGTCGTCCCCGACGCCATCGAGACGTGGATCGCGCACGGGGACTTCGTGCACGACCGCTTCCGCTACGCGCGAGAACGCGACGGGTGGCGCTGCACGCGTCTCCAGCCATGACCGTTTCGGCCAATTGCGCCAACGTCGATTTGTCCCCATTCTCTCGATGTGGACGACACGTTGATCGAGCGCAACGAGATCGTTGCCCTACTCTTCAATGTGAGCGACATCCTGGTCGTGTTGAGGAGGATCGAGAAGCTCCTGGAGGAAGACGATGGCGAAGAAGAGGAAGCTGACGGCAGCTGAACGAGCTGAACGAGCGGCCGAAGACGAGCGGATCCGCGCGAACATCACGCGGACGCGGGAGCTCGCCGAGCGGGGTCTCGAAAGGCTCATCGCCGAAGGCAGAGATGCATCGAAAGCGTTGGCCGCGAAAGCGCTGACGGTCCCGGACCGGGGACCAGAGCGCGAGAGGTTCCTCGCCCAGGTGCGAGCGAACGAGCGCAGACACCGCTCCGGCTGAGACGCCTTACGAGCTGTCCGAGGCGACGCGGGACGAGAGCCCCGAGCATGGCGCTACCCGCGTCACGCGTCCCCCGTGACGAGCAGTCGACGAGGCGGTGACGATCCGGAGTCTGCGTCACCCTGGTCGACCTCGTCCGAGGCGGCTTGCTAGCCTCGTCCTGTCGGCCAACGTTGGCCGGCGAGCGGCGACGAAGCCTCGGATCAAACCGAGGCTTTTCTGCGTCTGGAACCAAATACCCCCATGACCGAGACGATCAGCGATATCGCGGCAACCCACCGCCTCGGAGTGCGGAAACGGATTGCGCTGATCGCCCACGACAACCGCAAGGCTGACATGCTCGCGTGGGCACGGTTCAACCGTGGGACGCTGGCCAAACACGAGTTGCTCGCAACAGGCACGACCGGCGCACTCATCGCCGCCGCGTTGAATGTCCCGGTGCACCAGTTCCTCAGCGGACCGCTCGGCGGCGATCAACAGGTCGGAGCCGCCATCGCCGAGGGCCGCATCGACGCCGTCATCTTCTTCTGGGACCCGCTCGAGCCGCACCCGCACGACGTCGACGTCAAAGCCCTGCTCCGCGTCGCAGTCGTGCACAACATCGCGATCGCCTGCAACCGCGCGACCGCGGACTTCGTGCTCTCGAGCCCCCTGATGAGCCAGGAATACGCCCCCAGCTTCACCGCCGACGACACCGGCGACGGCGAATAGCATCTCAACACGCCTTCAGAACACACTCGAACCTTGGCGTCGTGAATCCGTTGTGCGTCTCACGACGCCTTCGTGGTCGAGCGTCGGTTCGGGTGTCGAGTCCTAGGCTGTCCGTTTCAGCGAACCGGGATCAGGGCTTGTAACACCTTGAGTGCTTGAGCCTTGGCAGCGCCAGCAGCCTTGAGATCGCTCGCGATCTCGGGGCCTGACCCGATCTTGAGGGTTGCTTCGTCATGCGAAAGTGCCGTGTTGAGGTCAGCTGTCACGGGATTGGTGTTGCCCCCGAAATCGTCGAGCGCCGACTTCAGTGCGCCGATCGCGCGAGCCATCGTGACCTCAATGTCATGATCGGGATTCTTTTCGATCCAGCTCAAGGCCATCGCTTCGCGCTCTTGTGCGTCCCTAACGCCGGCCGCAATCGCAGGCGCGCTGAGTGACATGAACATCAGCTCGACGAGATTGTTGCCATCAAAGCCGCCGACGATGATCGTTCCTTCGGGATCCGCGATCGCGTCAGGTCCTGTACCGGTCGGAAGACCGTATTCGTACGTGTTGGCAGGTTGCGGATGCGAAGGATCGACCCGCGCGACTTTGTTTGTCCCTTCCTCGGCGACCCAGAGATCCTTGTCGGTGCCGACGACAAGCGAAGCCGGATCGGCGTTCGATCCCGAGGGAAGGGCGTATCGAGTGATCTTGCCGCCGGGGGTCACTTTGTCGATATCGCCACCCTTGTACTCCGCAACCCATTCATTACCATCCGGCCCTTCAACCAGTCCTCCCGGATTGCCCGTCGCTCGATACGTCGTTACCGCGCCGGCGACCGTGATCCTGCCGATTAGATCGTTTGTGTAATCGGTGAACCACACACCGCCCGGCCCCGACGCGAGATCGGTGATGTCAGCGGCCTGCGGGACAGGAAAGATCGTCACTGAACCGGCGGTCGTGATCCGGCCGATCTCCTTCGACAGGCGGACCGCGAACCACAGGTTTCCGTCCGGACCGACGGCGATCGACTCGATGTCGCCTCCCCCCGAGACTGGGTACTCCGCCACCGCCCCGCTCAGGGTGATGCGGCCCACTTTTCCCGATTGATCGGCAAACCACATCGCATGATCCGGACCGAGCGTTATGCCCTTCGGTTCGGCGCCGGAAGGAAGCGCGAATTCCTTCACAGATCCGTCAGCCGCAACTCGCCCGATCTTGCCGTTCGCCGACTCAGTGAACCACTGGGTATCGCCTGGACCGGTGGCGACACCCTGCGGGTCGCCGTGGGCGCTTGCAATCTTGATCGAGTACGCGTAGACGTTGCCGTCCGAAACCGCGTGAGCGAATTGATGTCGCTGCGGCGCTGCGAGCGCGATACCACCTACGGTCATTGGCACGATCCCGAAAATGGCGATCGTAAACAAGACGCCACGATGAGGTCGTCTCACATCCAATTTCTTATCTGAAAAGGTCACCCAGTGCCGAGCAAGCTCAACTGAGCAGCGGCCTTCTGGCCTCTGGGGACGAGCAGCCGCGAGGCCGGGCTTGGCCCGGCCTCGCTCACAACCGCCACATCGTTCGCGTCCGGCGCGTTTCCGCGCCGCGGACTACTCGCCGTCGACGAAGTCGAGCGACGTGCCGTCCTGGCCGATCTCCTCGAGCGCCTGCAGGAGCGTCTCGTCCTGCTGGTACATCTCACGCGCGATCGGCTCCGTCGGGCGGATGTCGATCGTGCGGTAGCGCTTGAGACCGGTTGCGGCCGGGATCAGCTTGCCGATGATCACGTTCTCCTTCAGCCCGAGCAGACGGTCGATCTTGCCCTCGATCGACGCGTCGGTCAGCACCTTCGTCGTCTCCTGGAAGGAGGCGGCCGAGAGGAACGACTCCGTCGCGAGCGACGCCTTGGTGATGCCGAGGATCAGCGGCTCGAAGGTCGCCTTCTCGCCCTTGTCCTTCTTCACGCGGGTGTTCTCGCGCTCGAGGATTACGCGGTCGACGAGCTGGCCCGGCAGGAGATCCGTGTCGCCGGCCGTCTCGACACGCACCTTCTTCAGCATCTGGCGCACGATCAGCTCGATGTGCTTGTCGTGGATCTCGACGCCCTGTGACTTGTAGACCTTCTGCACCTCGGCGACGAGGTAGAGCTCGGTCGACGTCGAGCCCTTCAGCGCAAGCAGGTCGGCCGGATTGCGCGAGCCCTCGTTGAGGGCGTCGCCGGCCTCGATCACCTGGCCGTGCGTGACGAGCAGGCGCGTGCGGCGCGGGAGCTGGTACTCGATCGGATCGCCGGGCTCGCCGTTCTTGCCGAGCTCCGTCGGGACGAGCGTCAGCTTCGGGCCACGCTCGGTCTGCTCGATCTCGATGCGGCCGTTGATCTCCGCAAGCGTCGCGGCACCCTTCGGGTTCCGCGCCTCGAAGATCTCGACGACACGCGGAAGACCGTGCGTGATGTCGGCACCTGCGACACCGCCCGTGTGGAAGGTGCGCATCGTCAGCTGGGTGCCAGGCTCGCCGATCGACTGCGCGGCGATGATGCCGACCGCGTCGCCGATCTCGCACATCTCGCCCGTGGCGAGGAAGACGCCGTAGCAGTACTGGCAGACGCCCGTCTCGGCGCGGCACTTGAGCACCGAGCGAACCGGAACCGTCGCGTCGTCGCCGAGCTCCTCGGCGAGCTCCTCGAGGAGGTCCGGCGTGACGATCCAGTGCTGCTCGGCGAGCAGGGTCTTGCCCGGCTTGCCGGAGGCGAGCGGACGCGCGATGTCCTCCGCGATCAGGCGGCCGAGCAGGGACTTGTTCAACCCGTCCGGCGTGCGGACCGGCAGGTCGACGTGCTCCTGCGTCCCGCAGTCCTCCTCGCGGATGATGACATCCTGCGACACGTCGACCAGGCGACGCGTGAGGTAACCCGAGTCGGCGGTGCGGAGCGCGGTGTCGGCGAGACCCTTGCGCGCACCGTGGGTCGAGATGAAGTATTCGAGCACCGACAGGCCTTCCATGAAGTTCGCCTTGATCGGGCGCTCGATGATCTCGCCCTTCGGGTTCGCCATCAGGCCGCGCATGCCGGCGAGCTGGCGGATCTGCTTGAACGAACCGCGCGCGCCGGAGCTGGCCATCATGTACACGGAGTTCGTCTCGTGCAGGTTGTCCTGCATCGCGTCGGCGACCTTGTCGGTTGCCTCCGTCCAGATGTTGACGATCGTCTCGTGCCGCTCGTCCTCGGTGATCAGGCCGCGGTCGTACTGCGCGTGCACGCCCTCGACACGGCGCTCGTAGTCCGCGAGGATCCGCTCCTTGTCGGGCGGGATGACGATGTCGTTCTTCGAGATCGTCACGCCGGCCTGCGTCGAGTAGTGGAAGCCGAGGCCCTTGATCGTGTCGAGCACCGGCGCCAGGGTGTGCGCGCCGTAACGGTCGCTCAGTGCCAGCACGAATCGGTCGGTGTCCGGCTTCGTCAGCGTCTGGTTCGTGAAGACGAAGTCCTCGACGTGCCCCTCCTCGTCGCCGATCAGTTCACCCAACTGCCTGTAAACAGCGCTGTTGAAGAGCACCC
>JAFAHG010000270.1 GCA_019237315.1 Actinomycetota bacterium | reverse complement strand
GCTTCGGCCTCGAGGTCGCGCAGCGGCTGCACGACTTCCACGTGCCGCTCGTCTTCGCGAGCATCTACCCGCCGAGCAACGAGACGGTGGTGCTCGCACCCGTCGCGTATCTCGTGAAGCCGTTCGCGCTGTACGCGCTCGAGCACGCGCTCGAAGACGCGCTCGCAGAGACGCCCGCAGCGGTCTGACGAAAAAGCCCCGCGCGGGCGGGGCTTCCGAAAAGCTGCGGGACTAGGATTCGAACCTAGACTACCTGATCCAGAGTCAGGCGTCCTACCATTAGACGATCCCGCAAGACGGCGGCATTCTAGCCGCGTCAGATCTCGAGTCGGTACAGCGGGACGAGGCGCTTCTCGGCTTCCGTGTCGATGTGTGCGACGACCTCGACGTACGGCTCGAGGCCCGAGCCGCGCAGCTTCGCCTTCAGCAGGCCGTCGACCTGGTAGATGCCGGACGAGTTGTTCATCGTGATCTCGATGCGGATCGGCTTCTCCTCGCCGTCGTCGATCTTCACGTCCTCGATCGCCGCCGCAGAGAGCGAATGGATGCCGACGTGGCCCTTCTCGAACGGGATGCGTGAGCGGCCCTGCTCCATGTCGAGCGCGTCGGCGACGCGGAGGATGCCGGCCTCGAGCGTGAGCGGATCGCCATCCGCGCGATGGCTCGTGATGCCCTGCAGCACCTCCGAGATGAGCACGGTCCGGTCGGGCTCGTCGTAGATCCCCGCGAGGAGCTCGCGCAGCTTCGGCTCGGCGAGGAAGAGGCTGTAGTCCTCGTGCCCCTCGCGGTGCACCGACATCCCGATGCAGTGCGTGAGCGCGGTGAGCGCGACGACGACCTCGGCGTCCTCGCGCGTCATGCCGTAGTCGGTGACGACCGCGGGCTCGATGCCGTGCTTCTCGAGCTGGCGCAGAAGCTTGAGCGCGATGTTCGTGACGATCTGGATGTGCACCCACGAGTGGTCGTTGATCTCGAGTCGCACTGCCGCGTTCACGTTCGACACGTGCCACCAGCCCTTCAGCTGGTTGTCGTGGTTCACGCGCTCGATCACGTCGCGCAGCTTGCGGTTGCCGCGCTCAGGCACGCGGATCCGCATCTGCTGGACCGCCTCGGCGGGCGTCAGCCGCGTCTCGCGCTTCGCCTCCTCGGAGACGGGCTCGTCGATCCGCTCCTGGGTCTTCTTGTCGAGCGCCACGAGGGGACCCTACGCCACGTCGGCGGCCCAGTTCCCGTACAGGTCGGTGTAGAGGCCGCCGCGGCGCAGCAGCTCGTCGTGGGCGCCCTGCTCGACGACGCGCCCGTGCTCGAGGACGACGATGAGGTCGGCGTCGCGGATCGTCGAGAGGCGGTGGGCGATGACGAAGGCGGTGCGGCCGTGGAGCAGCCGGCGGAGGGCGCGCTCGATCTTCTGCTCGGTGCCGATGTCGACCGAGCTCGTCGCCTCGTCGAGGATCAGGATGCGCGGGTCGGCGAGGAGGGCGCGCGCGAACGCGACGAGCTGGCGCTGCCCGAGCGAGAGGCGGAAGCCGCGCTCGCCGAGCTCCGTGTCGTACCCGTTCTCGAGCTGTGCGACGAACTCGTCGGCGCCGACGGTGCGCGCGGCGGCCGCGATCTCCTCGCGCGTCGCATCGGGCCGGCCGAACGCGATGTTGTCGGCGAGCGTTCCCGCGAAGAGGAACCCTTCCTGCGGCACGATCCCGAGCTGGCGGCGGAGCGACTCCTGGCGCACGTCCCGCAGGTCGACGCCGTCGATCGTGATGCGGCCACCCGTCGGGTCGTAGAAGCGTGCGATGAGCTTTGCGATCGTCGACTTGCCCGCGCCGGTGTGGCCGACGAGGGCCACGGTCATCCCGGCAGGTACGTCGAGGTCGATGCCGTGCAGGACCTCGGGACCGCGGTTGTACGTGAAGTGCACGTCCTCGAAGCGCACGTGTCCGCGGATGCGTTCGAGGTCCGTCGCGCTCGGTGTGTCGTCGACTTCCGAGTCCTGCACGAGCACGTCCATGATCTTGTCGAGCGCGGCGACGGCGGACAGGAACGTGCTGTAGAGCTGCGAGAGTTGCTGCACCGGGTCGAAGAAGTTCGCCAGGTAGCCGAGGAACGCGACGAGGATGCCGATCTTCATGTTCCCGTCGAGGACGAGGTAGCCGCCGTACCCGAGGACGATCGCGGTCGCGACCGTGGAGAGGAGGTCGACGAACGGGAAGTAGTAGGCGTTCTGGACGACCGTCTCCTGGTTCGCAGTGCGGTAGGTCTCGCTCACCTCGCGGAAGTTCCGCTGTGCGGCGGCCTCGCGTGTGAACGCCTGCAATACCCGCATGCCCGCGATGTCCTCGGCGAGCGTCGCGGTGACGAGACCGAGGCGTTCCCGGACGCGGCGATACGACCGCGCCGACTTCTTGCGGAAGATCGCGGTCGCCGTCGTGAGCGCGGGCATCACCGTGAGGACCGCGAGCGCGAGCCGCCAGTCGAGGAGGAACAGCACGACTGCGGAGCCGGCGAGCGTGAGGCTGTTCTGGACGAGTGAGGTCACGCCGTCGGTGACGAGCTGGTCGAGCGCCTCGACGTCGTTCGTGAGGCGGCTGATGAGGACACCGGCGCGGTTCCGCTCGTAGAACCCGAGCGAGAGGCGCTGCAGGTGACGGAAGAGGTGGTTGCGCAGGTCGGCGAGCATCCGCTCGCCCGTCCAGCCGGTGAAGTACGTCTGCGCGTACGAGGCGACGATGCCGAGCGCGCCCGCGCCGACGAACGCGACCACGATCCATCCGAGCGCGTGCGTGCGGCCGGCGTGGACCTCGTCGACCGCACGGCCCACGAGGTACGGCGGAGCGAGCGAGACTGCCGTCGCCGCGAGCAGCGTCACGAGCGCGAGCGCGGTGCGCACCTTGTACGGCCGCGCGAGGCGGTAGAGCGTCGCGAGCCGGCGCTTCGTCTGAGCCCACGACCAGTCCTCGACCTTCGCGCCGCGTTCGCTGACGAGGTGCCCGCCGGGCTGCCAGACCTTCATCAGGCGACGTCTCGCTCGGCGGCGACACCTTCGAGGCGGCCGTGCTCGTAGATCACGCGGTAGACCGCGCTCCTGCCGATCAGGTCGTCGTGCGTGCCGCGCGCTGCGACGCGTCCATCCTCGAGGACGACGATCTCGTCCGCGAGCGCGATCGTCGACAGGCGGTGCGCGATGATGATCGTCGTCCGCCCGCGCATCGCCTCGCGCAGGCCGACGCGGATGCGCGCCTCCGTGGTCGCGTCGACGGACGCGGTCGCGTCGTCGAGGACGAGGATGCGCGGGTCGACCACGATCGCCCGTGCGATCGCGAGCCGCTGGCGCTGGCCGCCGGAGAGCGTGATGCCGCGCTCGCCGACGACCGTGTCGTATCCGGCCGGCAGCTCCGACACGAACTCGTCCGCCTGCGCGAGCCGGGCGGCGCGCTCGATCTCCTCCTGCGTCGCGTCGGGCCGGCCGAACGCGATGTTCTCGCGCACGCTCGCCGAGAAGAGGAACGGGTCCTGCGCGATGACGCCGACCTCGCGCCGGAGCGACGCGACTGTGACGTCGCGCACGTCGACGCCGTCGACCGTGACGCGGCCCCGCTGCACGTCGTAGAAGCGGGGCACGAGCGACGCGAGCGTCGTCTTCCCCGAGCCGGTGTGACCGATCAGCGCGACGACGCG
>JAFAHG010000163.1 GCA_019237315.1 Actinomycetota bacterium | reverse complement strand
CTCGCCGACGACCTCCCGTACGTCACCGGCTCGATCGGGCTGCTCGGCACGAAGCCGAGCTGGGACATGATGACGAGCTGCGACACGCTGCTCATGGTCGGCTCGAGCTTCCCCTACTCGGAGTTCCTGCCGCAGGAGGGAAAAGCGCGCGGCGTGCAGATCGACATCGACGGGCGCATGGTCGGCCTCCGCTACCCGATGGAGGTCAACCTCGTCGGCGACGCGAAGGCGACGCTCGACGCGCTCGCGCCGCTTCTGAAGCGCAAGGAAGACCGCTCCTGGCGCGAGGAGATCGAAAAGAACGTCGAGCACTGGTGGAAGCTCATGGACGAGCGGGCGATGCAGAACGCCGACCCGCTCAACCCGCAGCGTGTCTTCTCCGAGCTCTCGAAGCGCCTGCCGGACAACGCGATCATCACGTCCGACTCGGGATCGGCGGCGAACTGGTTCGCGCGCGACCTGAAGATGCGGCGCGGGATGATGGCGTCTCTCTCGGGGACCCTCGCGACGATGGGACCCGGTGTGCCATACGCGATCGCGGCCAAGTTCGCGCATCCCGACCGGCCCGCGTTCGCGCTCGTCGGCGACGGGGCCTTCCAGATGAACGGCATGAACGAGTTGATCACGATCGCGAAGTACCGGCACCGCTGGGTGAACCAGCAGCTGATCATCCTCGTGCTCCACAACGACGACCTGAACCAGGTGACGTGGGAGCAGCGGGCGATGGAAGGCGACCCGAAGTTCGAGGGCTCGCAGCAGCTGCCGGACTTCCCGTACGCGCAGTACGCAGAGCTCGTCGGCTTGAAAGGGATCAAGGTCGACGACCCCGACCTCGTCGGTCAGGCGTGGGACGAGGCGCTCGCCGCCGACCGGCCGGTCGTCGTCGAGGCGATGACCGATCCGGAGGTGCCGCCGCTGCCGCCGCACATCACGCGCGAGCAGGCGATGCACTTCATGAAGGCGATCCTCAACGGCGACCCGAACGCGAAGGAGATGATCCGGCAGAGCTTCGCCGAGAAGATCGTCGAGTTCCTTCCCGGCCGCTGATGGCGAGCGCGGTGCGGACGGACGTCGCGGTCGAACGCCTCGACGTCTCCGCGTACACGATTCCGACCGACGGGCCGGAGTCCGACGGGACGTTCGAGTGGGACTCGACGACGATCGTCGTCGTCGAGGCGTACGCCGGCGACGAGGTGGGGCTCGGCTACACCTACGCGGACGCCGCCGCGGGGAAGCTCGTCGAGTCGAAGCTCGCCGATGTCGTGGGTGGTCGCGATGCGCTCGCGCCGCGTGAGACCTGGACCGCGATGGGCGAGGCGCTGCGCAACGTCGGCCGCCCGGGCGTCGGGTTCATGGCGCTGTCGGCGGTCGACTCGGCTCTGTGGGACCTGCGTGCGCGCCTTCTCGACGTGCCGCTCGTCGACGCGATCGGCCGCGCGCACGACTGCGTGCCGATCTACGGCTCGGGTGGGTTCTGCTCCTATTCGCTCGAACGGCTCGCGGATCAGCTCGCCGGCTGGGTCGAGCAGGGCATCCCGCGCGTGAAGATGAAGGTCTCGCGCGAGCCGGACGAGGACGTCGAGCGGATGAACGTTGTGCGCGACGAGATCGGCGACGAGCCCGAGCTCTACGTCGACTCGAACGGCGCGCTCTCGCGCAAGCAGGCGCTCTACTGGCTCGACCGCTTCGCCGGCGAGTGGGGGGTGACGTGGCACGAGGAGCCGGTGTCGTCGGCCGACCTCGACGGCTTGCACCTCTGCTGCGAGCGCGGGCCGGAGGGGCTCGACATCGCGGCGGGCGAGTACGCGTTCGTTCCACGCGACTTCCTCAACCTGCTCGAGGTGCGCGCCGTCGACTGCCTGCAGGCGGACGTCACGCGCGCCGGCGGGATCACCGGCGTGCTCGCCGCGGGCGCCCTCGCCGACGGATTCGGGATCGACCTGTCGGGCCATTGCGCGCCACAGCTTTCCGCGCACGCGCTCTGCGGCGTCACGCGCCTGCGTCACCTCGAGTACTTCCACGACCACGTGCGCATCGAGTCGATGCTCTTCGACGGCGTGCTCGAGCCGCAGGAGGGCGGCGTGCTGCGGCCGGACCGCACGCGCGCCGGCCACGGGCTCGAGCTCAAGCGTCAGGAGGCCGAGCGATGGTCGGTCTGATCCGCTCCGTCGTCCGCAATCTCCGCGACGGCCGGATGCAGAAGCTCCTCGCCGCGTCGGCGGCTTTCAGCGCGCCGCCGCTCGGGTTCGAGATCTACCTCGAGCACTACAAGGGCTCGTTCGGCGACAAGTGGATGTGGACGCCGATCTGGCTGACGCCTGCCGTGACCGCTGCGGGTGTCGCCGGGTTCGCGTCGGAGCGCGCGGCGCGGACGGTGCTGCCGGCGGTGTCGGCGCTCTACATGCTCGACGGGCTCGTCGGCGTGTGGACGCACGTGCGCGGCGTACAGAAGCGCCCGGGCGGTTTCGGCGAGCCGACCTACAACCTCGTCATGGGGCCGCCGCTCCTCGCCCCGGGCTCGCTGTGCCTCGTCGGTGCAATGGGAATCGTCGCGGCGATCGTGAAGCGTGAGCGCTGAGGCGACGCTTGTCGGCGCCGACATCAGGACGTGCGAGCTTTGCTCGCACGTCCGTCTGCGCCGCTCACCTCGAGCGCTGGTGCGCAGGATGAACGCGTGAGCGACTACGCGGACTTCCGCGACGCAGCGCACCTGCCGAAGCGCCGGGGGGAACAGGCGCTCGCGGATCCGAACGGGTTGCCGCGGCAGCGCCGCGGCACGACCCCGCAGTTGCACGGCCGCTACCCCGACTACGACGTTCTCGAGCAGGCGGAGCACTGGGACGAGGTGACACGCAAGGTGGTGCTCGACCGCGTGCACGAGGTGCCGCCGATCCGCTTCTTCGCCGCGCACGAAGTGCCGACCCTGAAGGCCTTCT
>JAFAHG010000150.1 GCA_019237315.1 Actinomycetota bacterium | reverse complement strand
CCGCACGGGACGTTCGTCGAGTGCTTCCACCCGGACCGCGACCCGATCTGGTGGAACCTGATCGCGAACCGCCCGCCGCTCCGCGACGGGACGATCACGCTCTCGGACGCACCCGGTCTCGGCTGGGAGCTCGACGAGGACTACATCGCGCAGTACCGCGTCGACGACTAGCGCTCAGTCGAGGTGCCACACCTCGTCGGCGCGGAAGAGCTCGCCGTTCTCGTCGGTCAGCGACACGATCACGTCCTTGAACCACTCCGACCAGCGCGCGTTCGTCTCGTGCGGGGCGAGCTTCGCGAATGCCGTGGCGACGTCCGGATGGCACTCGACGTACGCGACGATCGTCTGGTCGCGGCGGAAGAGGCTGTAGTTCTTGAACCCGCTGTCCTGGATGGCCTCGACGAGTTCGGGCCAGATCTCGTCGTGGCGCCGCTTGTACTCGGCTTCCTGGCCGGGGTAGATCTCGAAGGTGAAGCACAGCCGTTCCATGGGCTCTCCTCTCGGGTCGAGAAATCGTTTTTCAGTATCCGGCTTCCTGTCGTAGAGTGCGTGTGTGATCGAACGGGTCGCGTCCGGCAGCAGACCGAGACGCCCCAGCATGCGAGAAGTTGCACAGCTCGCCGGCGTGGCGATGTCGTCGGTTTCGCGCGTGCTCTCGGGGCACCCCGACGTCAGCGTCGGCATGCAGTCGCGCGTGCTCGCCGCCGTCGCCGAGCTCGGCTACCAGCCCGACCTGCTCGCGCAGAGCCTGCGACGGCAGGAGACGATGACGATCGGGTTCGCGGTCGGTGACATCTCGAACCAGCTCTTCGCGGAGATCGTCGCCTCGGCGGAGACGACACTCCGCACCGCCGGCTACTCGATGCTGCTCACGAACTCCGAGGCGAGCGCCGAGCTCGACGCGGCGCACATCCGGCTCCTCGCGCAGCGGCGCGTCGACGGGATCATCCTCTCCGTCGGCGACGAGCAGAACCCGGATACGCTCGCGGCGCTCGAGCGGCTCGACGTGCCCGTCGTCATCCTCGACCGCGACGTGCCGATGCCGGGCGCGGTCAACGTCTTCAGCGACCACCGCCGTGGGATGCGCCAGGCGGTCGCGCACCTCCTCGACCTCGGCCACCGCGACATCGCGATGATCAACGGGCAGACGCTGCGACCCGCGCGCGAGCGGAGAGCGGCGCTCGAAGCCTGCTATGAGGAGCGCGGCCTGCCGCCGACGTACCGCTTCGTCGACGGCACGTTCTCGGTCGAGTTCGGCGCGCGCGCCGCCGGCGACCTGCTCTCGCAGGAGCATCCGCCGACCGCGATCATCGCCGGCGGCAACCAGCTGATGCTCGGCTCGCTGAAGGTGCTGCGTGCACGCGGGCTGCGCCTCGGCCGCGACATCTCGTTCGTCGGCTGCGACGACATCCCCGTGAGCGAGCTCTACGACCCGCCGATTGCGGTCGTCCGCCGCGACACCGCCGCGATGGGCCACAGCGCCGCCGAGCTCATGCTCGCGCTGCTCGCGGGCGAGCCCGTCGAGGACGTGACGCTGCCGAGCGAGTTCGTCGCGCGTGCGAGCTGCGGGCCGGTCGCGAAAACCTGAACCGGAACCGATTCCCGGTAGGCTCTGCGCGGTGACGACACGGCTCCGCCGCTCCTGTCTCGCCGTTCCCGGCTCGAGCGCGAAGATGCTCGCGAAGGCGGCGCAGCTCCCCGCCGACGAGGTGTTCCTCGACCTCGAGGACGCTGTCGCGCCGGAGCTCAAGAACGACGAGACCCGGCGCGCGGTCGCCGAGGCTCTGCGCGGCGAGTGGCGGGCGCCGACGCGCGCGGTGCGCGTGAACGGCGTCGAGACGCCGTGGTGGGAGGACGACCTCCGCGCGGCCGTAGCCGGCGGCGCCGACTGCGTCATCGTCCCGAAGGTCGAGCGCGTCGAGCAGGTCGAGGCGGTCGACGGCGTGCTCGCCGGGCTCGGCTCCGACGCGGGCCTCGAGCTGCAGGTCGAGTCGCCGCGCGGGCTCGTCGAGGTCGAGCGGCTCGCGATCGCGTCGGCGCGCGTCGAGACGCTCATCCTCGGGCCCGGCGACTACGCCGCCGCCGCGGGCATGCCGGAGCTCTCGATCGGCGCCGGCGAGGGGGAGCGCTGGCACTACGTGCTTGCGCGCATCGTCACCGCGGCGCGCGCGTTCGGCCTGCAGGCGATCGACGGGCCGTACGCCGCGATCCGCGACCTCGACGGCTTGCGCGAGTCCGCGCTCCGCTCGCGCGCGCTCGGGTACGACGGCAAGTGGGTCGTCCACCCGGATCAGATCGCCGTGTGCAACGAGGTGTACGCGCCGACCGCGGCCGAGCTCGAGCGCGCCCAGCAGATCCTCGCGGCGTACGACGAGGCCGCCGACGGCGCGGTGCTCCTGGACGGGGAGATGATCGACGAGGCGTCGCGCAAGATGGCCGTCGCGATCGCGGAGCGCGGCCGCGCGGCGGGGGCGCTGTGAACGCGCCGCTCGCCGACCTGCGCATCCTCGCCGTCGAGCAGTACGGCGCAGGCCCGTGGGGGACGATGCAGCTCGCCGATCTCGGCGCGGAGGTGATCAAGGTCGAGGACCCGTCGGTCGGCGGCGATGTCGGCCGCTACGTCCACCCGTACCAGGAGGGCGAGGACTCGCTCTTCTACGAGGCGTTCAACCGCAACAAGCGGAGCATCTCGCTCGACCTGCGCCATCCCGACGCACGCGCCGTCTTCGAGGACGTCGCCGCGAACGTCGACGCGATCTTCTCGAATCTGCGCGGCGACCAGCCCGGCAAGCTACGACTTCGGTTCCGCGACCTCGAGCACGTGAACCCGCGCATTGTCTGCTGCTCGCTCTCCGGGTTCGGGACGACGGGACCGCGTGCGCGCGAGGGTGCCTACGACTACACGCTGCAGGGCCTCGCCGGCTGGCAGAGCGTCACCGGCGGCCCGGACGACCCGCCGACGAAAAGCGGGCTTTCGCTCGTCGACTTCTGCGGCGGCTACGTCGCAGCGATCGCGATCCTCGCGGGCGTCTGGCGCGCGCGCCGCGAAGGCCGCGGAGCCGACGTCGACCTCGCGCTGTTCGAGGTCGCGCTCGCGCAGTTGAACTACATGGGCACGTGGGCCGCGTCGCGCGGTTACGAGCCGGTGCGCCGGGCGCGCTCTGCGCACCAGTCGATGGTGCCGTTCCAGAACTTCGCGACCGCAGACGGCTGGCTCGTCGTCGCGTGCCCGAAGCAGAACCTGTGGCGCAAGCTCTGCGAGGCAATCGGGCGTCCCGAGCTCGGGGACGACGAGCGCTTCCGCGGGTTCGGCGAGCGGAATGCGAACCGCGACGAGCTGCTGCTGATCCTCGACGGGATCTTCGCGTCGCGGACGACGGACGACTGGCTCGAGACGCTGACCGCGGCGGGCGTTCCGTCGGCCCCGGTCAACGACGTCGCCGCGGCGCTCGCCGACGCGCAGGTCGCGGCGCGCGAGGGGATCGCCGAGTACGAGCATCCGTCGCTCGCAACCGTGCGCCAGCCGGCGACGCCGTTCCGGATCGAGGAGGCGGAGCTTCCGCTCGAGCGCGGTCCGCGGCGCGGCGAGCACACGGCAGAAGTCCTGCGCGAGATCGGCTACGGCGACGACCGGATCGAGGAACTCGCGGCGTCGGGCGTGTTCGGCGACGTCCGCGTCGAGGTGGCCTCGTGAGCGGGCGCTTCCTCGAGGACTTCGTCGTCGGCGACGTCTACCGCAGTCGCCTCGGCCGCACGATCTCGGAGACCGACAACACGTGGTTCACGCTGCTGACGATGAACACGAACCCGATGCACTTCAACAAGCCCTACGCCGAGCGCACCGAGTTCGGGCAGCTCCTCGTCGTCTCGACGCTGACGCTCTCTGTCGTGCTCGGGCTGTCCGTCGCCGACACGAGCGAGAACGCCGTCGCGAACCTCGGCTGGGGCGACATCAAGCTGCCGAAGCCGGTCTACGCCGGCGACACACTGTGGGCGGAGTCCGAGGTGACGTCCGTGCGCGAGTCGAAGAGCCGGCCGAACGTCGGGATCGTCGGCATCCGCACGCGCGGCATCAACCAGCGCGCCGAGGTCGTGATCGAGTTCACGCGCAGCTTCATGGTCTTCAAGCGCGACGCACCCGAGGTGCTCGACGTGTTCCCTGCCACCGACGCCGCCTGGACGGTCTGAGAGAGGAGAGCGATGGAGGACGTGACGATGCCGAACCTCGGCTACGACATGGAGGAGGGCAAGGTCGTCTCGTGGCTGAAGAAGGTCGGCGACGACGTCCAGCGCGGCGAGCCGATCGCCGAGATCGAGACCGACAAGACGACAGTCGAGATGGAGGCGATGGCGAGCGGGAAGCTGGCGGAGATCGTCGTCCCCGAGGGCGAGACCGCGGCGGTCGGCGCTGTGATCGCGCGCCTGGAGACGTAGTGGAAGGACGCATCGTCCCGCAGACCCCGATGCGGCGCGCGGTCGCGCGGCGCATGACGGACTCGAAGCAGCAGGCGCCGCACTTCTACGTGCAGACCGAGGTGCGGATGGACGCACTGAACGCGCTGCTTGCCGACGAGAGCGAGCGCACGGGTTCGCGCATCACCGCGACGGCCGCGCTCGTCGTCGCATGCGCTGCCGCCCTGCGTGCGCAGCCGCAGTTCAACGCGGTCTGGACGGACGAGGGGCTGCTGCAGGCGGACGAGGTCAACGTCGGTGTCGCCGTCGCGCTCGAAGCCGGCCTGATCGCGCCCGCACTGCTCGGCGCCGACCGGCTCGACCTCGTGGAGACCGCCGCGGCGCTCCGCGACCTCGTCGAGCGCGCGCGCGGCGGCAAGCTGCGCGGCTCGGAGATCAACGACGCGACGTTCACGCTGAGCAATCTCGGCATGTTCGACGTCAGCGCGTTCACGGCGATCGTGACGCCGCCGCAGGTCGCGATCCTCGCGACCGGCCGCGCGATCGAGCGCTTTGTGCCGGACGGCGGCGAGCCGCGCGTGGTATCCATGTTGACGGCGACGCTCTCGGCCGACCACCGGGCGGTCGACGGGGCGGACGCCGCACGTTTTCTCGAAGCGTTCAAGGGCGCGATCGAAGATCCGCGGTCGCTCCTGTCGAAGACCGAGCAACTGGAGGAGGCGCGACCGTGACGACCGTGGTGGAGACGAAGAGCGGAGCCGATCAGCGAACCGGGTGGTACCGGCGCATGCTCGAGATCCGCCTGTTCGAGGACAAGGTGCAGGAGCTCTTCATGCAGGGGAAGATCCAGGGGACGACGCACCTCTGCCAGGGGCACGAGGCCGTCTCGGTCGGCGCGGTGTCGGCGATCGAGGCGCGCGACTACCTCACGATCACCTACCGCGGACACGGGCACGCGCTCGCGCGCGGCATGTCGATGGTCGCTGCGTACGGCGAGCTGATGGGCCGGACGAGCGGCTGCTGCAACGGCGTCGGCGGCTCGATGCACCTCACCGACTTCTCGAAGAACCTGATCGGCGCGTTCGCGATCATTGGCGCCGGGCTTCCGGTTGCCGTCGGCGCGGGCCTGTCGGCGAAGATGCGCGGCACCGACTCGGTCGCGCTCTCGTTCTCCGGTGACGGCGGCTCGAACATCGGCACGTTTCACGAGGCACTGAACATGGCCGCCGTCTGGAAGGTGCCGGTCGTCTTCGTGATCGAGAACAATCTCTACGGCGAGTACAGCCCGATCCGCGAGACGACGCCGCTCGACGACCTCGCCGAGCGTGCGAAGGGCTACGCGATGCCGGGCGTGATCGTCGACGGCCAGGACGTCGACGCGGTGCACGCCGTCGTCGCGGAAGCCGTTGCGCGCGCCCGCGCCGGCGAGGGGCCGACGCTGATCGAGGCGAAGACCTACCGCTACCGCGGGCATTCGCGCACCGATCCCGCGAAGTACCGCGCAGAAGGGGAGCTCGAGCGCTGGAAGCTCCGTGATCCGATCGTCATCCTCGGCGACCGGCTCGGGTTGTCCGACGACGAGCGCAAGAGCCTGCAGGACGAGGTCCAGGCCGCGGTCGACGCGGCTGCGGTCGAGGCCGAGCAGGCGCCGCTTCCGACCCTCGAGGAGATCGAGAACTATGTCTACGCAGCTTGAGTCGAAGCCGGCCGGCGTCGGAAGCGACGCGGCCGAGCTCACGTACCGGGAGGCGATCAACGCCGCGCTCGAGGACGAGCTCGAGTCGGATCCCGCGGTGATCCTGATGGGCGAGGACGTCGCGACGGCGGGCGGCGTCTTCAAGACGAACGAAGGCCTCTCCGACAGGTTCGGGCGCGAGCGCGTGCGCAACACGCCGATCTGCGAGAACGGCTTCGTCGGAGTCGCGCTCGGGATGGCGGTGACGGGGATGCGGCCGGTCGTCGAGATCATGTTCAGCGACTTCCTGCCGACCGCCGGCGACGCGATCGTGAACGAGCTGCCGAAGTACCGCTTCATGTGCGGCGGCCAGTGCGAGGTGCCGGTCACCGTGCGCTCGATCGGGGGCGCGACCGGCCGCTTCGGCACGCAGCACTCGGCGACGGGCGAGTCGTGGTACATGGCGCTGCCCGGCTTGAAGGTCGCGACCGCCGGTACGCCGGACTCCGCGTACTCCGTGTTGCGCGCCGCGATCCGGTCGAACGACCCGGTCGTCTTCTTCGAGCACCGCGGCCTGTACGGCCGCAAGGGCCCCGTGCGCCGGGGCGACGACAACATCGCGGCCGTCGGCGACGCGGCGGTCCTGCGCGAAGGGAGCGACGTGACGATCGTCGCGACGCTCCTGATGCTCGACCGCGCGCTCATCGCGGCGGAGCAGCTCGCGGAGAACGGCGTCGACGCCGAGGTCGTCGAGCTCCGCTGGCTTCGCCCGCTCGACACGGAATCGGTTCGCCGCAGCGTCGAGAAGACGGGGCGTCTGGTCGTCGCCGAGGAGCAGGTGCACGCCGCGGGCTGGGGTGCGACGCTGATCTCGCAGTTCGCGATGGAAGGCTTCGAATGGAAGTCGCGCCCGCGCGCGGTCAGCCTGCCCGACAACCTGCTGATCCCGTACACGCCGGAGCTCGAGGACACCGTTGTCCCGAGCGCTGAGCGGATCGCCGACGAGGTGCGGGCGGCACTGAAGTAGTCGTCGGGGTCGACAGCTACTCGTACCACCGCCTGCTCGGCGAGCTTCGGCGCGGCGAGCCCGACCCCGGTTGGCGCCTCGCAGACGGCGGGCCGGCGGTGGTCGACGAGGCGCGCCGCGCCGGCGCGGAGGCGGTGTCACTCGAGGCATGCTTCCTCGACGGGCCGGTCGCGGCTGACGGGCTCGACGTCGTCTACTCGTGGGGCGCGCCGAACGGGCTCGAGTTCGGCGCCTCGGAGGCTGGGCTCGCTGACCTGCTCGCGTGGATCGAGCGCGCAGAGGAGAAGCTGATGCGGATCGTCGTCGCAGGCCCGGCGCTGCGCGGCCGCGAGCCCGTGGAGGTGTCGCTCGAGCGCACGGTTCGTCCGCTGGAGCGCGCCGCGGAGGCCGCGCGCGCGGCGGGCATGCGGCTCGCGGTCGAAAACCACGGCGACATCACCGCCGCCGAGCTCGCGTGGCTCCTCGACCGCGTCGACGTCGGCGTCTGCTTCGACACGGCGAACGCGCTGCGTGTCGGCGACGACGTCCTCGAGGCGGCCGAGCTCCTCGGCCCGCGCATCGAGATGATCCACTTGAAGGACGTCGAGCCGCTGACGCCGGCGACGGACCCCGTCGCAGGCCCGCGCTCGGTCGCCTACGGCACGGGCGCCGTCCCGGTCGAAGCAGTGCTCGACCGCCTGCGCTTCGACGGCCTGGTCTGCATCGAGCTCGGCCAGCTCGGCCCGGGCGACGATGAACGCGCGCTGGTCGCCGCCGGCGTCGAGTGGCTGCGCGCGTACCGCGATCGGGCGTGATGGTCGCTCGCGCAAGCGAGCGCACGAGGTACGCCGCGCTTAGTGTCTGACACCTTCGGTGTCAGACACTAAGAGTCCGAAGTGCGGAGTGCGTAACTGAACCCCGGCGCAGTCCACGAGCGTTGCGACAGAATGGGAGTGGGATGGGGAACAAGCGGAAGCGGATGGCCGGGCGGTATGTCCGCCGGGCGCACATTCCGGCCGAGGAGGGCGTTACGATCTCGTTCGGGTTCAGCTCGTTCGCGATTGCGATCCTGGCTAGCGTGCTCGAGGAGTTGCCCTACGTCGGGATCGTGGCGGGGCTGCTCTTCTTCCACTTCCACCGGACCGTGCTCGTGACCGACCAGCACGTCTACGTGTACCGCGACCTTCCTTTCCATCAACCGGGAGCGCAGCTCGGGAAGTACCCGCTCGGGCCGAACACGGTCACGCGCGTCCGCGGGAAGCTCACGTTCTCCGACGGTCAAGTCGTCTGGCACAGCCCGCTGTTCGCCTGGCGGGTACGGCAGGTGGCGGAGGCCGTGCAGGCCGGCAGCACGCTGGGCATCGGCACCCGCGGCCTCTAGCGCGTACCGCAAGCACGCCGCAAGACACGCGGTAGGGTCTCGCGGTGGCACTCGACCGCCCGAAGATCGCCAAGCCCGAGGGCGACATTCCCTTCGAGCTCCTGGTCGACGACATCGTCGTCGGCGACGGCGACGAAGCCGTACCCGGCACGAAGGTCTCGGTCCACTACGTCGGCGTCGCGTTCTCGACCGGCGAGGAGTTCGACGCGTCGTGGAGCCGCGGCGAGCCGTTCTCGTTCCGGCTCGGCACGGGGCAGGTCATCCCCGGCTGGGACCGCGGTGTCGAGGGGATGCGAGTCGGCGGGAGGCGCAAGCTGACGATCCCGTCGGCGATGGCGTACGGCGCGCGCGGCGCCGGCGGCGTGATCAAGCCGCACGAGCCGCTCGTGTTCGTCGTCGACCTGCTCGACGTGGAGTGAGCGCAACAGCGTTCGCGATCGTCGCGGCGTTCACGCTCGCCGGCGCGACGATCTACACGAAGCGGCTCGCGACCGACTTTCCGCACCACCAGCTGATCGGACCGCTCTTCGTCTTCAACTCGCTGCTCGTCGTCCCGTTCGCGTTCTTCGTGCACTGGCATCTCGGCTGGCGGATCTACGCGCTCCACGCCGCCTCGGCGCTGATGCTGATCGTCGGGAGCTACGCGATCTTCGACCTGTTCGCGCACGGAAGCGCGGCCGCGGTCGCGGTCGGCACGGCGATGACGCCGATGCCCGCGCTCATCTTCTCGGCGCTCCTGCTCAGCGCACCGATCACCGGCTTGCAGGCGGCGGGGGCGATCGTCGTCACGACCGGGGTGCTGTTCGCGCTCGCGCCGGCGTTCGGGCTCCTCTCGCGCAGGCGCGCAGCCGCGAGCGTGCTCGTCTCGGCGACGACGAACGGCGTGCTGATCGTGCTGACGAAGATGCTTTCGAACCGCGGCGTGACGCTGCCCGAGATCTACACCGTGCGGACCGCGATCGCGGGGGTCGTCTACGTGGCGCTGATCCCGCCGCGCGGGATCCCGCTGAGCGGCTACCCGCGCCTCGCGATCCGCTCGAGCCTGCAGACCGCGTACTTCGTACTGCTGATCGCGGCCGTCCAGCGCGGGCACCCCGCGACGGTGCAGACGATCGTGGCGACGACGCCGCTTCTGCTCCTCGCGTGGAACGCGGTCTGGCACCGGCGGCGGCCGCCACTGCGGCTCGTCGCGGCCTCGGTCGCGGTCGTCGCCGGGGTTGCGCTCGCCGTGGCATGACGGCCGCGGCTGTGGGATGATCGCCGCGGTGGAAACGATTCTGGAGGGGACACCATGACCTTCAAGGACGGCGCCCGGGCGCTCGTCACCGGCGCCGCCTCGGGCATGGGCGAGGCGACGGCCCGTTACCTGCTGGAGCACGGCGTCCAGGTCGTCGCCGTCGACGTGAACGCCGACGGGATGTCTCACCTCGGCTGCGAGACGCTCGTCGCCGACCTCGGCGATCCCGGCGACCGCGCGAAGGTCACCGAGCGCGCCGACGGCTTCGACTACCTCGTCAACGCCGCCGCGATCATCCAGTTCAAGCCGATCTTCGAGTTCACGGTCGAGGACTGGCGCCGCGCCTTCCAGGTGAACGCCGAATCGACGTTCTTCCTCTGCCAGACGATCGGCCCGCGAATGCGGCCCGGCGGCGCGATCGTGAACTTCTCGTCGACGTCGGCGAAGCTCTCGTCGACGATCGAGGCGGCGCCGTACGCGGCGACGAAGACCGCGATCCTCTCGGTCACGCGCTCGTTCGCCTACGCGCTCGCCGACCGGCCGGTCCGCGTCAACGCGATCGTCCCCGGGATCACGAACACGCCGATGCAGGAGCGCGTGCTGATCGACCTCGCGAAGATCCGCGGCACGACGCCGGAGGCGCTGTCCGAGGCGCGCGACAAGACGGTCCCGTTCAAGCGTGGCGCCTCGTCCGACGAGGCTGCCGCCGTGATCGCCTTCCTGCTCTCGGAGGAGTCGGGCTACATCACGGGTGAGAACATCAACTTCAGCGGAGGGATGGTGATGTGGTGAAGCGCCCAGTCGAGGTCTGCGTCGAAGGGCTCGGGCACCCGGAAGGGCCCGACGTCCTTCCCGACGGCCGCGTCGTCTTCGTCAACACGTACGCGAGCGAGATCGCGGTCTACGATCCCGGCAAGGGGAAAAGCCAGTACGCCTACACGGGCGGCGGCCCGAACGCGGCGATGCTCGGGTCCGACGGCTACGTCTACAACACGCAGTGTCCGACGGTCGGCGCCTGGGTTGCACCGGACTCGCGCCCGCCGTCGATCCAGCGCGCGGCGCCCGACGGCAAGGTCGAGATCGTCGCGACCGAAGCCGACGGCGTGCCGCTGACGGCGCCGAACGACCTCTCCTTCGGCCCCGACGGCCGCCTCTACTTCACCGACTCGGGCGACTGGGACCCGGTCAACAAGCCGCACCGCGGCCTCATCTGCGTGATCGACACCGACGGCTCTTGCCACGTGCTCGAGGAGCTCGAGCCGACCTATCCGAACGGCATCGTCTGCGAGCCCGACGGCTCGGTCGTCTGGGTCGAGTCGTACACGCTGAGGGTGATCCGCCGGCGGCCCGACGGGACGAAGGAGGTCCTGCACACGCTCGCCGAGGGCCACATCCCCGACGGGTTCAAGCTCGACACGGAAGGCAACTTCTGGATCACCGCGTTCGGCGCGGGCGGCCTCGACGTCCTCTCACCGACGGGCGAGCACCTCGACTTCCTCGAGACGGGCGGCGTGCCGCTCAACTGCTCGTTCGACGGCTCGTCGATCTACGTCTGTGACTTCGGCACGACCGACACGAGCGGCGGCGTCGCGATGAACGGCCGCCTGATCCGGGTCGACGACGTCGGCGCGACCGGCATGCAGCTCTTCCGGGGGGCGATCTCGTGAAGATCGAATCGGTCGAGGCGATCCCCGTCAGCTATCCGGAGCCGAACGACTTCAACGCGCTCCGCCACCTCTGCCTCTGCAAGATCACCGCCGACGACGGACAGGTCGGCTGGGGCGAGTCGATCACGCAGTTCCCGGAGGCGAACTTCGCCGTCAAGGCGATCATCGAAGGGATGGCGCCGAACCTGATCGGGCGCGATCCGGTCCACGTCGAGGCGCTCTGGCGGCAGAACAAGGACCAGGCGTGGTGGTACGGCTACGGCGGCGGCATCTCGTCGTACGCCGTCGCGGCGATCGACATCGCGCTCTGGGATTTACGCGGGAAGGCGGTCGGCGCGTCGGTGCTCGACCTGCTCGGCGGTCCGGTGCACGAGCGGCTGCCGGCGATCGCGTCGTGCCACGCGCACTATGAGGAGATCCCCGCGATGGTCGAGGAGGCGCAGGAATGGCTCTCGACCGGCATGCAGGGCGTCAAGGTCGGCTTCGGCAAGCGCGGCAACGCGCGCCTCGGCTACGAGCACGACCGCGACGTCGAGTACGTGCGCCAGATGCGCGAGGGGATCGGCGAGGACAAGATGCTGATGATCGACTGCGGCATCGCGATCAAGTGGGACGTCTCGACCGCGGTGCGCCGCGCGCAGGCGATGGAGCCGTACAACCTGACGTGGATCGAGGAGCCGCTCGGCGCGTGGGATCCGGAGGGCTACCGCACGCTGCGCGACAAGACCTCGACGCTGATCGCCTACGGCGAGAAGGAGTGGACGCTCGAAGGGTTCGAGCGCGTGCTCTCGACGGGGACCGTCGACGTCGTCGGCGTCGACCCGGGTCGCGCGGAGGGGATCACCGGCTTCAAGAAAGCGTGCGACCGCATCGAGGCGTACCGGCGCCAGGCGAACGCGCACGCGTGGTCGTCGGCGATCGTCACCGCAGCGTCGCTTGCGATCTCGTTCAGCTCGCCGGCGTGCAAGCTCTTCGAGGTGAAGCCGTTGCGGAACCCGATGCAGCACGAGCTCGTCACCGATCCGTTCGAGCACGTCGACGGCTGGTGGTACCCGCCGACCGGCGTCGGCCTCGGCATCGAGGTGCTCGACGAGGTCGTCGACCGCTACCGCAGCGAGGTCGTGCTCGGGGTCTAGACCCTGAAGATGCGCTCGGCGTTCGCCGAGAACAGCTTCGTCTGCTCGTCGTCGCTGAAGTCCGCGATGATCTCCGCGTATGCGTCGAGGACGTCGCCGTACGACGAGTAGATGCGGTCGACCGGCCAGTTCGTGCCCATCACGCAGCGGTCGACGCCGAACGCCTCGATGCAGCCGAGCACGTAGGGGCGGATCGAGTCGACCGTCCAGCGGGTGTCACACATGCCGAGACCGCTGATCTTCACGATGACGTTCTCCGACTTCGCCGCTTCCGCCATGCCGCGGCGCCAGTTCGCGAGGTACTCGTCGGTGCGCTCGCGCGGGAAGCCGGCGTGGTCCATGCACATGACGACGCCGGTCTCGTCGGCGACGCGCGCCACCTCGCCCATCTGCTGCCACACCGTGTCGATGCAGAAGACGAGGTTGCGGTCGACCATCGCGCGCAGACCGCGCAGCCAGTCCGGGTTGTCCAGGTTCGTGCCGGCGGCGAAGTCGCGCACGCCGCGGAAGTTCGCGTACTCGAGGTGCCGGTCGAGCTGCTCGGCCGCGTCGGGCTCGACGAGGTCGCAATGGCCGACGATGCCGTGCGGGTAGCAGGTCGCGTCCGCCTGCGCCTGGAGCCAACGCGTCTCCTCGACCGGATCCGCGATGCCGAGCGCCGCCTGCACGTGGACGATCTTCGGCACGTTCTGGAAGCGCGTCTCGCCGATGAACTCGTCCGCCATGTAGCGGAGCACCTTCAGGTTGTCGATGTTGCCGAGGATCGGGTGGACCCAGTCGGGCTGCAGCCACGAGTAGTGGAGGTTCGTGTCCTTCAGGTCCCAGAAGTGGATGTGCGTGTCGACGAACGCGCGGCGTGCCATGTGGCCTCCCTGGAAACGACTCCGGAGCCGGACTATACTCGCTGCCCGTGTCTGGAAACGAATCCACCAGCACGCTTGCGGCGGCGGGGCAGACGCTCCAGCGCCTGACGATCCGGGAGATCAGCCTCACCCCCATCGTCGTCCCGCTCGACGTCGTCTACCGCGGGAGCTACTACCGGATGGCGAACCGCGCGAGCGTGATCACGCGCGTCGTCACCGAGGAGGGGATCGTCGGCGAGGCCTACGCCGCCGACGAGGACAAGACGCTCGCCGACATCGTCGGCGTCATCCGCGACGAGATCACGCCGCGCCTGATCGGCGAGAACGCCTTCGCGTACGAGCGCTGCTGGCAGCTCGGCTACCCCGTCACCTACGACCAGCTCCGCGACCGGCGCATCGGCCTCGTCGCGCTCGCCTGCGTCGACTTCGCGATCTGGGACGCGATCGGCAAGGCGCTCGGGCAACCGCTCTGGCAGCTGTGGGGCGGCTACCGCGACCGCATTCCGGTGAACATGATCGGCGGCTACTACGGGCGCGACCTCGACGGGATCCGCGACGAGGTGACCGGCTGGCGCGAGATGGGCTTCAAGGGCAGCAAGTTCAAGGTCGGGGCGCTCACGCCGGCGGAGGACGCGGCGCGCATCGAGGCTGCGCGCGCGGCGGCCGGCGACGACTTCGTGATCACGATCGATGCGAACCAGGGCTACAACCTGCGCGAGGCGCTCGACCTCTGCAACCGCATCCGCGAGCTCGACATCCGCTGGTTCGAGGAGCCGTGCATCTGGTCGAACGACCATCGCGACATGCGCGAGGTGCGCGCACGCGGCGGCATCCCGGTCTGCGCCGGCCAGAGCGAGTACTCGCCCGGCGCGTGCCGTGACATGTTCGAGCGGGGGGCCGTCGACGTCTGCAACTTCGACGCGTCGTGGTGCGGGGGCTACACGAACTGGGCGCGCATGGCAGCGGCGTCGCAGCTCTACAGCGTCGAGCTCGGGCACCACGAGGAGCCGCAGGTCGCGATCCACCTGCTCGCGAGCCGCGCGAACGGGACGTACGTCGAGGTCTTCCATCCCGACCGCGACCCGATCTGGTGGAACCTGATCGCGAACCGTCCCGAGGTCGAGGACGGCGAGTTCGCGCTCCCGATCGGCCCGGGGCTCGGCTGGGAGCTCGACCAGGACTTCATCGACCGGCATCGAGTCGACATCTAAGGAGGGGCAGTGGCCGCAACGGATCAGACGTCGATCGAGTTCGTTTCCTCGATCGGCCGCCGCGCGCGCACGGATGCGTGGGAGACGCAGAACATCTCGACCTACCGCCGCGTGCGCGAGGCGATCGCCGACTCACGCTGGGACGACGCGGCGCGGCTCGCCAACTACTTCGTCGACGAGGGCAAGGTCTGCTTCCAGATCTACCGCCAGTGGATCCCGGATCTGAACGGGTTCCTGCGCGAGAACGGCGTGTCGCAGGCCGACCTGGACGAGGTCAACGCCGAGATCGTCGCGAAGCTGAACCTGCCGGACGGAACGCCGTGGAACCCGTACGAGCAGTGGGACCGCTTCCTGACGGCGACGGAGGCGACCGTGCGCGCGATCCACCGCGAGGAGGCCGACGAGGCGCTCGCGCGGTTCGACGAGGCAAAGGAGCTCTGGCGCCGGTGCCACGACCGCGACGTGGACCACACCTACGGCCTGATGAGCGAGATCGTCAAGCGCTTCGGCGAGGGCTCGATCGGCCGCATGTGGGACAAGGTCATCGTGCCGCTCTTCTCGTGGCGCTACGAGAAGTTCGACATCGACAAGAACACGTGGGACAACGCGCTGTACACGCTGATGCTCGTCGCGTGCGAGGCAATGCGCGGGCACCTCGTCGGCCCCGAGCGCACCGGCGACTTCGAGCTGATCGAGACCGACGACCGCTACATCCTGCGCTTCGACCCGTGCGGGTCCGGCGGCCGTACGATCCGCGGCGACACGATCGAGGGCACGCCGCCGCGCATGGAGCCGCCGTACAACTGGACGGTGTCGCAGGAGCCGCACACCTGGAACCACGGCCAGAAGGGCATCTGCCACTACTGCACGCACTGCATCGTCCTGATGGAGGAGCTGCCGATGGACCGCTTCGGCTACCCGGTGCGCGTGATCGACCCGCCGCGCTACGGCGCCCGCGACGAGAACGGCAACCTCGAGAAGTGCCAGTGGCAGATGTTCAAGGACCCGACGAAGGTGCCGGAGGAGTACTACGAGCGCGTCGGACGCAAGCGCCCCGACAAGTTCGGCTCGAAGGCGCACGGCGCTCCCGACCTGCCCGTCGTCACCGGGATGCCCGGCGCCGGATGATCGACCTCGGGCTCCGGGACAAGGGCTGCTTCGTCACCGGCGCCGCCGGCGGGATCGGCCGCGAGATCGCGGTCCAGCTCGCGCAGGCCGGCGCGCGCGTCGCCGTCGTCGACCTCGACCAGGGCGCGTGCGAGGGCGTCGTCTCCGCGATGGAGGACCCTGCCCGCCACCTCGCGATCGGAGCCGACCTCCGCGACCTCGCCGGGCACGACGCGCTGCTCGGGCGCGCGCGCGATGCGTTCGGCCGCCTCGACGTCCTCGTCTGCGCAGCTGCGGTTCTCCGCCGCCGAGCGACGATCGACGACATCACCGAGGACGACTGGGACGCGCAGCTCGACACGAACCTCAAGGCCGTGTTCTTCCTGAACCGCGCGGCGGCGAAGATCTTCCGCGAGGCGGGGCGCGGTGGCCGCATCGTCAACTTCTCGTCGCAGGGCTGGTGGTCGGGCGGTTTCGGGGGGTCGGTCGTCTACTCGGCGTCGAAGGGCGGGATCGTCTCGATGACGCGCGGGCTCGCCCGCTCGCTCGCGCCGCACGGCATCACCGTGAACCACGTCGCACCCGGCGCCGCGGATACGGCGATGATGCGCAGCGGGATGACCGACGCAGACCTCGAGAAGTTCGTCGAGATGATTCCGATGGGCCGCATGGCGCAGCCGGGCGAGGTCGCCTCGACCGTCGTGTTCCTCGCGTCCGACCTCGCGGGCTACGTGACCGGCGCGACGATGAACGTCAGCGGCGGCCAGCTGATGTATTGAGCACGATCCGGGTCAGCGGGCTCGAGGGACGCGTCGCGCTCGTCACCGGCGCGGGCCGCGGGATCGGCCGCGCGATCGCGGAGACGCTCGCGGCGCAAGGAGCGCGGGTTGCCGCGTGCGACCTCGAAGCGGTTCCGTTCGACGGCGGCGTCGCGGTTGCGATGGACGTTTCCGACGAGGCTGCGGTCGACCGCGGGTTCTCGGAGGTCGAGGGTGCGCTCGGGCCGGTCGACGTCCTCGTCCTGAACGCGGGCATCTTCGTCGTCGAAGAGCTCGAGGCGACGTCGCTCGCGTCGTGGCAGAAGACGATCGACGTGAACCTCACCGGCGCGTTCCTCTGCGCGCGGCGCGCGCTGCCGGGAATGCGCGAGCGTGGCTACGGCCGCGTCGTCGCGCTCGGCTCGTCGGCCGGCAAGACCGGCGGGTCGAAGGCGATGGCGGCGTACGCAGCGTCGAAGGCCGGGATCATGGCGCTCGCGAAGTCGATCGCCTCCGAGTACGCGCCGTACGGCATCACCGCGAACGCGCTCGCACCGTCGCTCATCGACACGCCGATGGTCGCGAACATCTCGGACCTCGCGAGCCGCATCCCCGTCGGGAGGCTCGGGCGGCCGCAGGACGTCGCCGACGTCGTCACGTTCCTCGCGTCGGAGCACGCGGGCTACATCACCGGCGAGGTCGTCGACGTCAACGGCGGCTTCCTGATCGACTGATGCGGCCGAAGGTCGCGCTCGTTCATCCGTACTGGGACTTCTGGGAGGCGGCGGTTCCGTTCGACCTGCGCGCCGACCGCGAGCAGTTCGCGGCGGCGGCACAGGAGGGTCTCGACGTGGAGTGGGTGCGGCCGGAGGACGCCGAGGCGGTGCTCGTGCTGCAGACGATGGCGACGCCGCCTGCGTGGACCACGCGCGCGCTTCCGGATCTGCCGCTCGTCGTCTGGGCCGCGCACCGGCGCTCGACCGTCCCCGAGACGTTCGACCACTCGGACATCACGACCGAGGGTGCGACCGTCGGGACGCCGATGCTGACGAGCGTGCTCGTCCGCGAGCGGCGGCCGTTCGAGCTCGTCATGGGGCGCGTCGAGGACTCCGCGCCCGTGTTCGAGGCGCTGCGCGGAGCCGCCGCCGCGACGCGTGTGCGGCGTGCGCGCGTCGCGCGCGTCGGCGTTCCGCAGGACGGCTACGCGTGCGTCGACACACCGAGCGCGCTGCTCGAGGAGAAGCTCGGCCTGTCGGTCGTCCAGATCGAGCCGCGCGAGGTGAAGGAGGCCTACGACGCCGTGTCCGACGAGCGGGCAGCGGCGATGCTGGACGAGACGCGTGCGCTCTACGACGTGCAGGTCGACGGCGAGGGGTTCCGGCGTTCGCTGCGCGCCGCGTGTGCGATCGAGGACCTCGTCGCCGCGCACGACCTCGACGCGGGCGCGAT
>JAFAHG010000067.1 GCA_019237315.1 Actinomycetota bacterium | reverse complement strand
CGCGTCGTCGTGTCCTTCTCGATCGTCGTGCGGATGAAGTGCGAGTCGTTGAAGAGCTTGAGGATCGCCTCGTTCGACGACGTGTCGATCTGGAACCCGGTCGACGGGTCCTCCGCCGGCAGCGCGCGGAGGAGCGTCGTGATCGGGAGCTTGCGCTTCCGGTCGATGCGCGCGTAGACGACGCCCTTCTTGTCGATCTCGAGCTCGAGCCACGAGCCGCGGCTCGGCATGAGGTTCGCCGTGAAGACCTGCTTCGTCGGGTCCTTGGGCTCCATCAGGTAGGCGCCCGGGCTGCGGACGAGCTGCGTCACGATCACGCGCTCCGTGCCGTTGATGATGAACGTCCCCCACTCGGTCATCATCGGGAAGTCGCCCATGAAGACGCGCTGCTCGCGGATCTCGCCCGTGTCCTTGTTCACGAAGCGGACCGTCATCGAGAGCGGCGCCTGGTAGGTCAGGTCCTTCTCGCGGCACTCCTGGATGGAGAACTGGGGAACGCCGAACTCGTACTCGCCGAACTCGACGGCGAGCGAGCCGGTGTAGTCCTCGATCGGCGAGATGTCGTCGATCGTCTCGCGGAGGCCTTCGCGCAGGAACCAGTCGAAGGACTCACGCTGGATGTCGATCAGGTTGGGGAGGTCGAGAACGTGCTTCAGACGCGAAAACGACTTGCGCGCGCGAGGCGCAGTGACCGTGTTGGCCAAGAGGTACAGCCTCCCTTAGGTGCTATGTGATTGCGGGGCGCGGGCGGGAAAATGCGGGCAAGAGCGAGCGAAGTGCGTCGTCGGGCGAACCTCCTAGGGTAGCGAAGAGGGCCCTCCAGCCGCAAGGCACGCGGCGAGGGCCTTTCGGCCAGACGCGGTCATGGTACCAGGGACGCAAAGGGCCGCCCGGAGGCGGCCCTGAGCAAGCGCCGATGGAACCTGGTTACTTGAGCTCGACGGTGGCGCCGGCCTCTTCGAGTTGGCCCTTGATCGAGTTGGCCTCCTCCTCGTTCACGCCCTCCTTGACGGGGCTGGGCGCGCCGTCGACGAGGTCCTTCGCCTCCTTGAGGCCGAGGCCGGTGACCGCGCGGACGACCTTGATCACCTGGATCTTCTGGCCGCCTGCGTTCGTGAGGAGGACGTCGAAGGAGGTCTTCTCCTCCGCCGCGGCAGCGCCGTCGCCGCCGCCGGCGGCCGCGCCCGGGGCCGCGACCGCGACCGGAGCCGCCGCCGTGATGCCCCACTCGTCCTCGATCTTCTTCTTCAGCTCGACCAGCTCGAGCACCGTCATGCTCCCGAGCTGCTCGAAGACGGTGTCAACTGCCGCCATCGTTTTCGTCCTCCTGGGTCTCTGGTTCGGGTTCCTGGGTCTCTTCCGCCGCTGCTTCCGGCTCGGGGGCCGCTTCCTGAGCGTCTGACACCGTCCCGGTGTCGGACACTGAGGGCTGGCCCTCGGCGTTCAGCTGCTCGATGCGGGCGTCGATCAGCCCGATCAGGTTCTGCAGCGGGGCGTTCACGAGTGCCGCGAGCTGCGAGAGCGGCGCGATCACGGCGCCGAGCACCTGGCCGCGGAGCACGTCGAGCGGCGGGAGCTTCGAGAGCTCCTCGACCTCCTCGCCGGTGATCGTGCGGCCCTGGAGCAGGCCGCCGCGGATCGCGAGGACGCGGGTCTCGCGCGCCGAGTCGGCAAGTGCCTTCGCGACCGCGACCATGTCGCCGTCGCTCTCGATGAACGCGATCGCCGACGGGCCCTCGAGCAGGGCGAGCAGCGCGTCGGCGCCGGCGGCCTCGGCCGCACGCCGCGTCAGCGTGTTCTTGACGACGCTGAACCGCGCACCGTGCTCGATCAGCCGGTCGCGGAGCTTGTCGATCTGCGGCATCGTCAGGCCGCGGTAGTCGGCGACGATGAGCGTCTCGGCCGTGCGCAACCGCTCGGTCAGCTCTGCGACGACGCGTTCCTTGTCTTCCTTCTGCATTGCACCTCCTCCATCCGTTCACCGAGCCAGGCTGAAGCCTGGCACGGCACTTGCAAAACGAGCCCGCACACAGGCGGACTCGTAGGAGGACGTGCTTCCCAGGAGGCCACCTCGGGAGGGCTTCCGCGCGAACGCTGCCTCCTGTCTTCGGCGACGGGCTTTGACTACACGGTAGCGGCTTCTGCGCCCTCCAGCTCGTCGATGATCCCGCGGGTCCGCATCGGGTCGACGTGGATCCCCGGGCCCATCGTGCTCGTGAGCGTGATCTTCTTGATGTACCGCCCCTTCGCCGCGGCGGGCTTCGCGCGGACGATCTCGTCGAGCAGCGCGGCGTAGTTCTCCACGAGCGCGCGCTCCTCGAAGCTCTTCTTGCCGATCGGGACGTGGACGTTCGCGCCGCGGTCGGTGCGGTACTCGAGCTTGCCGGCCTTCGCGTCGCGGACGGCCTTGCCGATGTCGAAGGTGACGGTGCCGGTCTTCGGGTTCGGCATCAGGCCGCGCGGGCCGAGGACGCGGCCGAGGCGGCCGACGTTCCCCATCTGGTCCGGCGTCGCGATCGCGACGTCGAAGTCGGTGAAGCCCTCCTCGACGCGCTTGGCGAGGTCGGCCGAGCCCACCACGTCCGCGCCGGCCTCCTGAGCCTCCTTCGCCTTCTCGCCCTCGGCGAAGACGGCGACGCGCACGTCGCGGCCGGTGCCGTGCGGCAGCATCAGCGTGCCGCGCAACTGCTCGTCGGCGTGGCGGACGTTCAGCCCGAGGCTCATGTGCACCTCGACCGTCTCGTCGAACTTCGCCGTGTCGGCGTTCTTCAGAAGGCGGATCGCGTCGACCGGCGAGTAGACCTCGTCGCGGTCGAACGTGGCGCGCGCCTGGCGGTACTTCTTGCCGTGCAGCATCTAGCTCTCGACCTCCACTCCCATACTGCGGGCGGTGCCCGCGATCACCTTCATGGCCTGCTCGACGTCGCGCGCGTTCAGGTCGACGAGCTTCGTCTCGGCGATCTGGCGAATC
>JAFAHG010000269.1 GCA_019237315.1 Actinomycetota bacterium | reverse complement strand
GATGCGAGTGCCCGCCTGTTCACGGACGCAAGCAAAGCACAGGAACATAAGCTCTCGATGAGAATTCCGCGCCTCGTCCTCGCAGCCACCGTTGTCGGGGCGCTCGTTCTCGGCGCCCTGCTCGCCGTGCACGCGATCTGGTGGGCGCCGCTCAACGTCGACGAGGAGCTGACCCGCCGGGTGGCCGTCGAGCCGTTCGGGCGGATCTTCCACATCGTCTCGACCGAGCGCGGTGGAGGCCCGGTCCACTTCTGGCTCGAGCACTTCCTGCTCCGCTGGCCGGGCGGGCTTCTCGCGCTGCGAGGGGCGTCACTCGTGTTCTTCCTCGCCACGCTGCCCGCGGTCGCGCTGATCGGGCTCGAGCTCGCGGGCGCCGCCGTGGCCGCCGTCGCCGTCCTCCTAATGGCGGCCGCGCCGCTCGCGGTGTCCGCCGCGACATTCGGGCGCCCGCACGCGATGCTCCTCTGCTTCCTCGAGTGGGGGACGTGGTTCGGGTTGCGCGCGGTGCGCACGCGGCGCGCGCGCGATTGGGTGCTCGCGGGCGTGGTCCTCGGCGGGTCGGTGTTCGTGCACCCGACGGCGCCCGTCTACTCGCTCACGGCGTTCGCGGCCGTGCTCGTGTACGCGCCGCGCCGGCCGCGCGAGCTCGCGCGCGAGGCGTGGCCCGGCGTCGTCGCGCTCGTCGTGACGTTCCTGCCCTACTACGCATCGACGCTCGGAGTCCTCAGCGAGCGCTATGGGATCGGCAGCGGCGTCGGCGGGCGTACGTTCACCGGCTTCCCCGTCTGGCACGACGCGCTCTCGGCGCTCGCACCGGGCATCCACGGGCAGTGGCCTGCGGTCGGCCTCGCCGTGGGCGGGCTGCTCGTCCTCGTGGCGACGCGTCGCGCGCGCGCCGGTCTCGCGCTCGCGGCGATGGTCCTCGTGCCGATCGTCTTCTTCAGCGTCGTTCCGACGAACGGGCTGTCGGCGATCTTCTTCGACCGCTACGTCCTGCCGTCCCTGCCGTCGTTCCTGGTGCTCATCGCAGTGAGCGTCGCGACCGTGGCCGGCTGGGCACGTCGCGCACGCTGGCCGGTGCTCGTGCTCGCCACGGCGGCGCTCGTCGTCTTCGAGGCGCGCGTCGTCCTCATCCGGCAGCACCAGCTCACGAGACTGCAACTCAACCGGCTGACGTCGGTCGTGCGCGCCGAGAGCGCCGACGCGGTGCTCTTCGGCTCGACGGGATCGGCGGACCCGACCAACTACCTCGGCAACCTGACGTTCGGTCGGCCGCCGTTTCTCCTCGACCGGTACCTCGGACTGCGGATCGGCTCCTTGCGCGTGATCGACGACGACACGTGCCTTCCCGTCGTGCCGTTCCTGCGCACGGCGACGCCGCGGTACGGCATCTGGATCTTCTACGTCGCGCCGCAGGACAGCCTGCCCACGGCGCGCGTCGCGCTCACGGTCCCCGGCGTGACGATCGCGCAGCCGGTGCGCTTGACGCTCGTCGTCCGCTCGACGCGTGCGCTCGCGCCGCGGCCGCTTGTCTCGCTCGGCCTCGAGCTACGTCGGCATTGGCAGGCGACGATCAAGGACAATCCGCGTGTCGCCGACCTCGTCGACGCCGATGCGACCGCATTGCGCGCGCCCGCGACGTGCCGGGGTCACGGCTTCCTGGACGATCCCGACATCTCGCCGAACTGGCCGGAGAGCCTCACGTAGGCAGCGGCGACGGCGTAGAGCGCCGCCGCGACTCCGACGATCGCGGTGCTCGGCGGTAGCTGCGAGATCTCGTAGGCGAGCACGAGTCCGAGCCAGACGGATCCGACTGCAAGCGCCACCGACAGCGCGAGCCCGGCGAACGGTGTACGCCCGAGCTCGTGTGCGGCCGCGGCCGGCGCCGCGACGAGACCGAGAAGGAGCAACGCGCCGACCGCCTGCGTCGCCTCTGCCGCGACGAGGCCGACGATGCCGAGAAACCCGAGGCCGAGGAGTCCGACGGGTACCGCGCGCGCGGCGGCAACGCGCGGATCCAGCGACGCGAAGAGCAGCGGTCGCGACATGCCGAGGAGAGCGGCGAGTGCGACGGCGGAAACCGCGACCGCCAGGGCGACGTCGCCTCGGCTCAAGCCGAAGAGCGAACCGAACAGCACGCGCACGGCGGCCGTACCGTTGGTGGCGCTTCCCGACGTCGTGAAGAGCGCGAGGAAAAGGACCCCGAGTCCGAGGATCCAGGCGAAGACCGTGCCGATCGTGACGTCGTCCGGGTGTGCCCTGTCGCCGAGCCCGCCCATCCCGATCCCGACCGCGATCGTCGCGGCGAACAGGCCGATGCGAACGTCCACGCCGAGCGCAGCGGCAGCCAGAGCCCCCGTGAACGCGACGTGGCTCAGTGCGTCCCCGGCGAACACCTGAGCGCGGAGCACGAGGAAGTAGCCGACGAAACCGCACGCGGCGCCGATGAACGTCCCCGCGAGCAACGCGTTGCGCATGAACTCGTGCGTGAGCATCAGCGCCTGAGACTCCTGGCGACGACGTATGGCGCAAAGGCGAGCGACGTGACGTAGAACCCGACCGGATACACGGAGAAGAACGCGAGGGCGAGGCCGAGCCAGGTCACGACGAGCGCGATCGCAACCGAGAGCCCGAGGCCGACCAGCGGGCGCGAGGTGAGACGGTGAGCAGTGGCGGCCGGCGTCACGAGCAGCGCGAAGACGAGCAGTGCCCCCGTGATCTGGCTCGTCGCCGCCACGGCCAGGCCGAGCAGGAGCAGAAACGAGAACGAGAGGAGGCGGACGGGGACGCCGGCCGCGCGGGCCACGTCGGCGTCGACGGAGGCGAAGAGCAACGGGCGCGCTCCGACCGCGAGGGCCGCGAGCGCGACGACCACGACGGCGACGATCGTGCGCACCTGTCCGTCGTCGATCCCGAGAAAGGTGCCGAAGAGGAGGGCCTGCAAGCCGTTCAGCAGCCCGTGGTAGAGGCCGACGAAGAGGAAGCCGAGGCCGAGTGCGAATGCCTGCACCGTCCCGGTCGCTGCCGACTCCCGGCTGTGGCGGCCGGATACGCCCGCCAGCGCGAGCGCTCCCGCCGCGCAAGCCCCGAAGTAGCCGAATGCGATGGGCAGGCCGGCCAGTGTCGCGCCCGCTGCGCCCGGGAACGCGATCATCGCGAGCGTGTGTCCGGCGAAGGCTTGCCGCCGGAGCACCATGAACCAGCCGACCGCGCCGCCCATCACGGCGACAGCCGTTCCCGCGAGGAGGGCGTTGACCATGAAGTGGAACGCGAAAAGCTCGCGGACGTCGTGCGCGAGGTTCCACGAGAGGCCCTGGAACGCAGCGTCAATGAGCATGGCGTGATCCATGCACGAACGGCGGCTCGGGAACGCCGACGACGACGAGGCGGCCGTCGCCGGTGCGTAGCACCTCGACGGGCGCGCCGTACAGGCGAGAGAGCGTCTCGCTCGTGATGACCTCGGCGGGCGTTCCCGCGACGGCGGTACCGCCGGCGAAGTACACGACGCGGTCGAGGTAGCCGAGGATCGGGTTGACGTCGTGTGCGACGAGCAGGACGGCGACGCCTTCGTCACGGCAGATGCGCTGCACGAGCGCCGCGACGCCGGCCTGGTTGGTGAGGTCGAGCGAGTCGAGAGGCTCGTCGAGGAGGAGCAGCCGCGGCCGGCGGACGAGCGCCTGCGCGATCAGCAGCCGCTGCTGCTCGCCGCCCGACAGCGCGCCGATCGGACGCTCGGCATAGCTCTCTGCGCCGACGAGGGCGATCACCTCGCGCAGCCGCTCCTTGCGCGCGCGGGCTGGACGACCCGGAAGCGGCACGCCCCAACGAGCGCCGTCCAGGCCGAGGCGCACGACGTCGACGCCGCGGATGCGTGCGCTCGCATCGAAGTTGTGGCGCTGCGGCAGGTAACCGATCTCGGCGTTCGCGTCGCCGGGCGCGCGCCCGAGAATGCGCGCGCTGCCGTGATGAAGAGGCAGCAGCCCGAGCACGACGTCGAGGAACGTCGACTTGCCGGCGCCGTTCGAGCCGAGGACGGCCACGAACTCGCCCTGCTCGACCGTCAGCGACACGTGCTCCCAGATGACATGACGCCCGCGTGCTGCCGCGGCGTCCTCCAGGCGTATCGCCTCGCTCAACGCGCAGTGGCAGCGTGCAGCGCTGCGGCGAGCGCGCGCAGTTCCGCGACCTGCCAAGACTCGAATGTCGCGTTCGCAGGAGAGAGGGTCTCCGTGACCGTTGCGACGGGAATCCCCCTCTTCCGCGCAGCGGCTGTGATGCGCGCGACGTCGGGCGTGCTGTTCTGGCTGTTGAGCACCCACACCTTGATGGCATGCGTCGCGATCTGGTTGTCGATCGCGGTCGTGTCCGCAGCGGTCGGCTCTGTTCCTTCGCTGATCGCTTTCAAGAACGACGACGGTGTCAACAGGCGCAGGCCGAGCGCATCGGCGAGCGGAGCGAAGATGCTCTCAGAGGCGCCGACGGGAACCCCGCGGTAACGCTTCGCGATCGCGGCGATCAGCTGCTTGTATTGCGCGAGGCCGCGCGTTTCGAACGCGCGCTTCTGCTCGGCGAAGTACGAAGCGTCCCGCGGGTCGAGCGTCGTGTAGTCACGCGTGATCGCTGCGATGACACGTTGGACGTTTGGCGGTGAGTACCACTGGTGCGGGTTGTCGCCTGGATGGAGGCCGACGAGGTCGCCGACGTCGAGTTCGACGCGTCCCTTGACGGGGTTCGCCGCGAGAAGCTGCGTCGCCCAGGTGTCGTAGCCGATCCCGTTCACGACGACGAGTTGCGCCTGTGCGAGGGTGCGTGCGTCGATTCCGCTCGGCTCGTACTCGTGGGGGTCCGTCGCAGGGTTCGTGATGATGCTCGTCACCTGCACCCGATTGCCGCCGAGCTGTGCCGCGATGCTTCCCCACATGTTCTCGGCGGCGACGACGCGGAGCGCGCCGCCGGCGTGGGCGGGCCCGGGAGCGAGGACCGCAAGGGCAGCTGCAAGGGGGAGGAGGCGTCTCACGTCGCGCCAACGGTACCGATAATCATTCTCAAAATCAACAGCAAAGACCGTCGATTAGGCTCGCCGCGTGACGTTCTCTGCGCACGACGCCCTCGTGCTGCTCGCGCTGCTCGCCGCGGGGGCGACGCTCCTCGCGCTGGCGCCGACGCTCCGGATCCCGTATCCGATCCTGCTCGTGCTCGGCGGACTCGTGCTCGGCTTCGTTCCCGGCCTGCCGCACGTCGCGCTCAACCCGCGGATCGTCCTGGTCGCGATCCTGCCGCCGCTGCTCTACGGCTCGGCGTTCTACACGTCGCTGCGCGACCTGCGGCGCAACATGCGACCCGTCACGCTGCTCTCGCTCGGCCTCGTGCTGACGACGACCGTCTCGGTCGCCGCGGTGTGCCATGCGTTCATCTCGGGGCTCACGTGGCCGGTCTGCTTCGTCGTCGGTGCGATCGTCGCGCCGACGGACGCCGTCGCGGCGACGGTCGTCGCCCGTACGATCTCGCTACCGCGTCGCATCGTCGCGATCCTCGAAGGCGAGAGCCTCATGAACGACGCGACGGCGCTCGTCGCGTACCGCTTCGCCGTCGCCGCGGTGCTGACGGGGAGCTTTTCGCTCGCGGAGGCGACGTGGCGCTTCGTCGTCGACGTGATCGGCGGCGCGGCAATCGGGATCGCGGTCGGTTTCGTGCTGCGCCAGATCCGCCGTCGTCTCGACCATTCGCCGACCGAGATCGCGATCGCACTCTTCTCCGGGTACTTCGCGTACCTGCCGGCGGAGGCGGCCGGCGTTTCGGCCGTGCTCGCGGCCGTGACGGTCAGCATCTACGTCGGCTGGTACACGCCGGAGCTGACGACGTACCAGACGCGGCTGCAGGGCGACGCGGTGTGGGACATCGTCACGTTCCTGCTGAACGCGCTGCTCTTCGTGCTCGTCGGCCTGCAGCTTCGGCCGATCCTCGACTCGCTGCGCGGCCACTCGGCGGCGTCGCTCGTCGCGGACGGTGCGATCGTCAGCGCCGCGGTGATCGCGACGCGCTTCCTGTGGATGCCGATCGGCACGTACCTGCCGCGCTTTCTCTTCCCGGCGATCCGGCGCCGCGACCCCTACCCGCCGTGGCAGTGGCCGCTGATGATGTCGTGGGCCGGGATGCGCGGCGCCGTGTCGCTCGCCGCTGCGCTCGCGCTTCCGCTGACGGTGAACGGCGGCCGGCCGTTCCCGGAGCGCGCGCTCGTCATCTACCTCGTCTTCTGCGTGATCCTCGTCACGCTCGTGCTGCAGGGCGGGACCGTGCCGCTCGTCGCGCGCTGGCTCGGCATCGAAGACGACGGCCGCGCGGAGAAAGAGGAGACGAAGGCGCGCCTGAAGGCGGCGGAGGCGGCGCTCGTCCGACTCGACGAGCTCGCCGGGGAGGGCTGGGTGCGCGACGACACCGTCCAGCGGATGCGCGGCGCCTACGAGTTCCGCCGGTCGCGCATGGAGTCGCGCTTCGACCCGGACGGCGACGGGGCGCTCGACGAGCAGTCGCTTGCCTACCAGCGCCTGCGCCGCGAGCTCCTGAACGCCGAGCGGACCGCCCTCGTCGACCTCCGCCGCCAGGGCGTGATCGGCGACGAGGTCATGAACCGCGTCCAGCGCGACCTCGACCTCGAGGATGCCCGCCTCGAGATCTGAGCGGGCTGTCCGAAACGGCCACGTCCGGGGTCAGACCCCGGCCATGGCCGAAAGGGACCGTCAGGTCGGCACTTCAATATCTGTAGCTACTATGGGGGCCGAAGTGCTACCCAGAGAGGTGAAACCGTGAGCTCGCTGCTCCTCGTGCCGCTGGACGACATCGTCGTCTTCCCGAACATGAACGTGACCATCTCCGCCGACGTCGGCGACGAGGAGCAGGTGCTGCTCGTCCCCCGCCACGAAGGCACTTACGCGAAGGTCGGCACCGTCGCCGACGTCGGCGAGCATGTCCGCCTCCCCGGCGGCGGCCGCGCCGTCAGCCTCGAGGGGCTCCACCGCGCCGTCATCGGCGCCGCGCACACCGACCCGCAGGGCCGCCTCCGCGTCGAGGTCGAGGAGCGCCCGGACGAAGAGCCGCCGCGCGCGCGCACCGCAGAGCTCGAGCGCGAGTACCGGGCCGTCGTCGAGGAGATCCTCGAGCTGCGCGGCGACGACGGGCGCATCTCGTCGTTCGTCCGCTCCATTCGCGAGACCGGCACGCTTGCGGACACCGCGGCGTACGCACCCGAGCTCACCTTCGAGCAGCGGATCGAGCTCCTCGAGGCCGTCGACGTCGTCGAGCGGCTCGAGCTCTCGCTCCGCCTACAGCGCGATCGCCTCGCGGAGATGCAGGTGCGCCGCCGCATCCGCGAGGACGTTGAGGAGGGTGCGGCGAAGCAGCAGCGGGAGTACATCCTGCGCCGGCAGCTCGAGTCGATCCGCAAGGAGCTCGGCGAGGACGACGCGTCCGTTGCCGACGACTACCGCACGAAGATCGCCGAGGCCGACATGCCGGACGCCGTCCGCGAACAGGCGGAGCGCGAGGCTGCACGACTCGAGCGCATGGGCGACCAGAGTGCCGAGTCGTCGATGATCCGCACGTACCTCGACTGGCTGCTCGCCGTGCCGTGGGGCAAGCGGAGCGAGGAGAGCCTCGACCCGAACCACGCGCGCGAGGTCCTCGACGCGGACCACGCAGGCCTCGAAGACGTGAAGGACCGCATCGTCGAGTACCTGGCCGTGCGCAAGCTGCGGCAGGACCGCGGCATCCCGAACGACAAGAAGTCCGGCGCGATCCTGACGCTCATCGGCCCGCCCGGGACCGGCAAGACGTCCATCGGCGAGTCGATCGCGCGCGCGCTCAACCGCGAGTTTGTGCGCATGTCGCTCGGCGGCGTGCGGGACGAGGCCGAGATCCGCGGCCACCGCCGCACCTACATCGGCGCGATGCCGGGTCGCCTCGTCCGCGCGCTGCGCGACGCGGGGACCATGAACCCGGTGATCCTGCTCGACGAGGTCGACAAGGTCGGGGCCGACTGGCGCGGCGACCCGTCGGCGGCGCTGCTCGAGGTCCTCGACCCCGCGCAGAACCACTCGTTCCGCGACCACTACCTCGACGTCGAGCTCGATCTCTCCGAGGTCGTCTTCCTCGCGACGGCGAACGTCGCCGAGACGATCCCCGGGCCGCTGCTCGACCGGATGGAAGTGATCCGCTTCGACGGCTACACGGTCGACGAGAAGGTCGCGATCGCACGCGGCTACCTCTGGCCGCGCCAGCGCGACCGCGCGGGGCTCCGCGAGGACGAGGTGTCGGTCGACGACGCGACGATCGAGCTGATCGTCAGCCAGTACACGCGCGAGGCCGGCGTCCGCCAGCTCGAGCGCGAGCTCGGCAAGGTGCTGCGCAAGGTCGCGACCGGTATCGCGTCGGAGACGACGACGGCTCCGGTGACGATCGACGAGGCGACCGTCCGCGACGCACTCGGCCGCCAGCGCTTCTACCAGGAGGCTGCGGAGCGCACGGCCGTCCCCGGCGTCGCGACGGGCCTCGCGGTGACCGGCACCGGCGGCGACGTGCTCTTCGTCGAGGCGACGCGCATGAACGGCGGCGGCGAGGGTCTCGTACTCACCGGCCAGCTCGGCGACGTGATGAAGGAGTCCGCGCGCATCGCGCTCTCCTACGTGCGCTCGCACGCGCAGGAGCTCGGCATCGAGGACGACGCGTTCGACAACGCGAGCTTCCACGTCCACGTTCCGGCGGGTGCGATCCCGAAGGACGGCCCGAGCGCCGGCATCACGATGTCGACTGCGCTCGCGTCGCTCCTCACCGGGCGTGCGGTCAAGCACACCGTCGGCATGACCGGCGAGGTGACGCTGCAGGGTCGCGTGCTGCCGATCGGCGGCCTGAAGCAGAAGGTGCTCGCCGCGCACGCCGCGGGCCTGACCGACGTCATCATCCCCGAGCGGAACCGCGCCGATCTCGAGGATGTCCCGGCGGACGTGCGCGAGGAGATGAGCTTCCACCCGGTGATGAGCCTCGGCGAGGTGCTCGAGCTCGCGCTCGAGCCGACGCCCGCCTCGCATGCGCTGTCGTAGATGCACTCCATTGCCCGAGGAGGTCCGCCGCGCGGCGGACCTCCTCGAACGGCGCTGGACGGTCTCGATCCTCTGGGCGCTGAACGAGGGCGCGGCGCGCTTCAACGAGTTCTTGCAGGTGCTCGGCTCCGTGCCGCCGGCGACGCTGAACGCGCGACTGCGCGAGCTCGAGGAGGCAGGAATCCTCGAACGCCGTGTGACCGACACGCGGCCCCCGCTCGTCGAGTACCGGCTGACGCCGCAGGGTCGCCGGCTGCGCGCGCTCGTCGTCGCGCTGTCGGAGTTCGCTAGCCGCTGACGGTCAGCGTGCCGGCGTCGCCGCCGAGATCCGTCTCGTAGACGCCGTCGACCCAGGTGACGCTCCCCGGCCCGAGCGGAACGGTCAGCCGCTCCGACTGCCCGGGCGCGAGCGCACCGCTCTGCGCTCCGGAGGACTCCAGGTAGAGGCTGTGGTTGTTCTTGCCGACGTTCGTCAGCGCGAACGTGACCGTGCCGCATTGCGCGACGGCGGGCGAGAACGTGAACTTGCCGTCGTCGAGCGTGACGTTCACTGTCGACGTGACGGGCTTCGGGCACGACGCGAGCACGCTGTTCGACGACGAGGACGGCGTCGTCGTCGTGACCTGACCGCTGGCAACGACCGGAGTCGCGGTGACGACGCCCTTCAGCGTCTTCGGCTTTCCGAGCGCGGTGAACGTGAACGCGCCCGGCGTGAGCACGACGTGGAACGTGGCTTTGCCGCCGGCCGCGACGCTCTTCCGCGCCCCCGCGAACGTGAAGACCCGCGGCTTCGTACCCTTGTTCACGATCGTCACCGTCAGCGAGCCGGTCGCCACGCTCGCGCGTGACGCGGTGGCACGTGTGTCCGTGAGCGTGACCGTGAGGCCGACGACGCGAGACTGTGCGGCGGCGGAAACCGCGCAGACACACGCCAGCGCAGAACACAGTACGAGACGCATCCGCATGACCCCACGCCCAGTCTAGCCGCGGTTATTGCGCCGCCCGCTGCAGCGAGACGTAGAGCACCGCGAGCACGGCAAGCGGCAACACCCACCACGCGGCCAACGCAGCCGTGACGGCAACGGCCACGACCACCCCGAGCGCCGCGACCCAGTCGTCGCCGACGACGAACTCCCACCAGAAGCGCCCAAACGCGGCGATGCGGCTCATGCCGTCGCCAACCGACGCCGTCGCGCCCGCAGCTGCGCGACGAGCAGCGCCGACGACGCGCACACGAACGCGAGCACGCCGGGCAGTGACGCGTCCGAGCCCGGCCACTTCACTCCGGCGCCCTCCGCCGACCAGAAGATCCCGAACGTCGTCAGCATGATCCCGACGGCGAACTTCACGGCGTTCTCCGGCACCCGCGCGAGCGGCGCGCGCACCGCGACGCCGACGCCTCCGACGAGGACGAGTGCACCCGCGGCGCCGGCGGCGGCGAGCGGGATGCTCCCCTGCGTGCTTCCGAACGTGAGCACGATGAACGCGACCTCGAGCCCCTCGAGCAGCACGCCCTTGAAGGCGATCGTGAACCCGTACCAGTCGATCCCTGCTCGTTCTTCCCGACCGGCGGCACGTGCCGCCGCGAGCTCCTCTGCGAATGCGGCGTCCTCGTCGTGCAGCGCCTTGAATCCGGACGCGCGCAGGATGGCCTTCCGCAGCCACTGCAACCCGAAGAGAAGTAGCAGCGTCCCGACCACCAGGCGGAGATCCCGCAAGGGGACGAGCGTGAGCGCAGGCCCGAGTGCGGCGACGATCGCGGCCAGCGCGACGGTCGCCGCGCCGACGCCCGTCAGCGCCGACCGCCACCCGCGTGCGATGCCGGCGGCGAGGACGATCGTGAGCGCCTCGACCATTTCGACCGCGCTCGCGAGGAACGCCGAGAGGACGAGGAAGACCGCGCTCACGGTCTGAGCGTAGCCCCCGGCTTCTGCGCCGCCGCGGCGCGAAGCTCGCGCACCGCCTCGCGCTGGCCGACGCCGGCAGCGCGCAGCAGGTCGGTGGCGATCGAACGCACCTGGCCGACGAGGACTGCGACGGCGAAGCCCATCTGCTCGTCGTAGGAGTGGGTCGCCTGCGCGGCGGCGCGCCGCAGCAGCTCGCCGATGCGGGCCGCGCCGTCGCCGCTGTCGAGCTCCGCGTCGAAGAGTCGCGCGGCGCGGGCGATGGTCTGCACGGACTCGACGAGTGATGCGGGAACGGACGGCTCGAGCTCGACGGCGCGCAGGGCGGCGCGTGCGAGCACGCGTGCGTTGCGGATCGCGAACCCGACCTGCGTCCCCGCCGTCGCGTAGCGCTCGACGCGTCCACGTTCACGCCGCTGCAGCGGCGACAGCCGCACCGTCTCCGTCGCGAGCAGCACGGTCTGCTCGAAGCCGTACACGAGGTCGTCGGTCGCGCGGGCGCGCGCGAGCGCGGCGTTCGCTGCGTCGACGTCCCGGCGGTCGAGCGCGTCCGCGATGTCCTCGAGGATCGCCGCGAGCTCGGAGAAGACCGGCGCGGCTGCACGCTGCAGGATCTTCGCCGCGTCGCGCGGGACGACGGCGAGCACGGCGAGCCCGACGGCGCCGCCGACGAACGCGTCGACGAACCGCGTCGGCACGAGCCCGTGCGTGGACGCGGACAGCGTCGCGACGAGCACCGCCGACGACGCCGCCTGGGCGACGACGAGCGCGCTGCCGCCGAGCAGCACGGAGGCGACCATCGCGAGCAGCACGATCAGCGTGAGCTGCCCCGGCCCGCGGCCGATGCCGGAGATCAGGAGGTCCCCCATCGCGATCCCGACGCCGACGCCGAGCACGATCTCGACGGCACGCCGCGTGTGGTTGCCGGGGACGACGCCGAGGGCGATCACCGCGGCGATCGGCGCGAAGAAGGGACTCCGGTGTCCGATCAGGTCGTGCGCGACGTACCACGCCAGCCCGGCCGCGATCGCCGTCTGCAGAAGCTGCGCCCACGCGGCGCGCAGCACGCGCAACCGCGCCTCGAGACGCGATCTCAGCGCCAGCCCTTGGGAACTCCCACCTGCTCGAGGATCGTCTCGAGCAGGTTGAACGACGCGAGGACGTGCTCGCGCGCGAGCGCCCGTGCGCCGTCGGGGCTGCGCGCGGCGATCGCGTCGCGGATCGCCGCATGCTGGCGCTCGTTCAGCAGGTACAGCTCGTCGATCGTCTCGTCCCCCGGCGCCCACACGGCCGGCCCGGAGAAGGTGCGGCGCGCGCTCTTCGCGACCTGCTCGATGTACGGGAGGTCGGCGACGCGGTAGATGACGTCGTGGAAGCCGTGGTTCGCGCGCATCCAGTCGACGGTAAGCGCGCGGCGGTCCTCGCCGGGCTCGCGCGCGCGCAACGCACGCGTCAGGCGCGAGAACCGCTTCTCGGCCTGGTCGAGCTCGGCGAGCTCGTCGCTCGTGATCTTCTCCGCCGCGATTCCCGTGATCAGGCTCTCGAGCTCCGCGCGGAGCAGGAACGCCTCCCACATCTCGTGGCGCGACAGCGTTCGCACGCGGAAGCCGCGGTTCTTCTCGAACGAGACGAGTCCGAGCGCCGAGAGACGGCGGAGCGCTTCGCGGACCGGTGTGCGCGAGACGGAGTACTGCGCCGAGAGCTGCTCCTGCCGGAGCACTGTCCCCGGCGCGAGCTCTCCGGAGACGATCGCCTCCTCGACGAGGAGGGCGATCTCGTCGGCCTTGGTGCCGACGCTCTGCGCGCTCTCGGTCATTCCAGGTGATCGTACGCGGGGAGCGTGAGGAACTCCACGAACTCCCGGGCGAGCGCGACCTGGGCGAACAGATCCTTGGCTTCCTGCCCGCTTTCGACGGCCGCGAGCTCGCTCCGGACGCGAGCCTCGTCGAACCGGCCCGCCCGAAGCCAGCTCCACACCTGGGCGCGCGAGATCTCCGCGGTCGCCGCGTCCTCCATCAGGTTGTCGATCGCGGCCGCCCCGACGCCGTTCAGCCAGGAGTCCAGGTAACGCGTGCCGACGGAGACGTTCACGTGGAGACCCTGCTCCGTGACCTCGGCTCCGGGGATCTCGAAGTCGAGGAGCTCTGCGGCCGACACGCGGACGTCCTCGCGCAGGCGGTCGAGCTGGTTCGGCTTCTCGCCGAGCACCGCGTCGAAGACCTCCGTCGCGACCGGCACGAGGTCGGGATGCGCGACCCACGTGCCGTCGAAGCCGTCGGCGGACTCGCGCTCCTTGTCCTCGCGCACCCTGGCGAGTGCGACTTCGTTCACCTCGGGATCGCGCCGCGACGGGATGAACGCCGCCATGCCGCCGATCGCGTGTGCGCCGTGGCGGTGGCACGAGCGCACGAGCAGTTGCGTGTACGCGCGCATGAACGGCACGGCCATCGTCACCTGCGCGCGGTCCGGGAGCACGACGCCGAGCTTCTTGATCACGCTGAAGATGTAGTCCCAGCGTCCCGCGTTGAGCGCACAACCGTACTCGCGCAGCTCGTACAGGATCTCGTCCATCTCGAACGCCGCGAGGATCGTCTCGATCAGCACGGTGCAACGGATCGACCCGTGCGGGATTCCGAGCTCCTCCTCGGCGAGCGCGAACGCATCCGCCCAGAGCCGCGCCTCGAGATGGCTTTCGAGCTTCGGCAAGTAGAAGTACGGCCCGCTGCCGCGTTCGAGCAGCTCGCGGGCGTTGTGGAAGAACGCGAGCCCGAAGTCGAACAGCGACGCCGAGACCGGCCGGCCGTCGAGCTCCAGGTGGCTTTCGTCGAGATGCCAGCCGCGTG
>JAFAHG010000119.1 GCA_019237315.1 Actinomycetota bacterium | reverse complement strand
AGCAGCGCCGGGTCGAGGATGTCGGGCCGGTTCGTCGCGGCGATGAGGATGATGTTGTCCTTCATCTCGAAGCCGTCCATCTCGACGAGCAGCTGGTTCAGCGTCTGCTCGCGCTCGTCGTGACCGCCTCCGAGACCCGCGCCGCGGTGACGGCCGACAGCGTCGATCTCGTCCATGAAGACGATGCACGGCGCGGCCTGCTTCGCCTGCTCGAAGAGGTCGCGCACGCGCGACGCGCCGACGCCGACGAACATCTCGACGAAGTCCGAGCCGGAGATCGAGAAGAACGGAACGCCCGCCTCGCCGGCGACCGCGCGCGCGAGCAGCGTCTTGCCGGTGCCGGGCGGCCCGTACAGCAGCACACCCTTCGGGATGCGTGCACCGAGCGCCTGGAACTTCTTCGGGTTCTCGAGGAACTCCTTGATCTCCTGCAGCTCCTCGACGGCTTCGTCGACGCCGGCGACGTCCTTGAAGCCGATCTTCGGCGAGTCCGGCGCCATCCGCTTCGCGCGCGACTTCCCGAACGACATCACCTTCGAGCCGCCGCCCTGCACCTGGTTCATCAGGAAGATCCAGAAGCCGATCAGCAGCAGGAACGGAAGGAACGACCCGATCAGCGCCGTCCACGAGAAGCCGCCGGTGCCCTTCGAGTCGTAGTTGATGCCCTTCTTCGCGAGCAGGTTCTGGAACTCGAGTGCGGACTGGTCGCTCGGGTAGTGCACCGAGATCGTCGTCGTCGGCGACCCGTTCAGCGTCGCGGTGATGCCGCGCTTCGACGGGTTGAAGACGACCTCGTTGATCTGTCCCGGCTGCGACTCCACGAGGCCGGTCAGCTGCGAGTACGTCAGCTTGCGCGTGTGGTGGCTCTTCGGGATCAGCGTCTGGCTCGCGAGCCACACGAGCAGCACGATCACGATCAGGGGGAAGAACGCGCTCCGGAAGAACCGATTCAAGGGTCTCAGGGTACAGGACGGGGGTCTGCCGCCATCCCGGATTTACCCCGTTCTAAGGGTGTCCTACACGCCTTCCGGCATGAGATCCGGGTGGAGCACCCCGACGTAGGGGAGGTTCCGGTACCGCTCGGCGAAATCGAGCCCGTAGCCGATCACGAACTTGTTCGGGATCTCGAAGCCGATGTACCGGACGTCGACCTCGATCTCGCGCCTGGCGGTCTTCGTCAGCAGGGCGCAGATCTCGAGGCTCGCGGGCTCCCGCGACTCGAGGTTCCGCACGAGGTAGGAGAGCGTCAGGCCGGAGTCGATGATGTCCTCGACGACGAGGACGTGCCGCCCCTCGATGTTGATGTCGAGGTCCTTGAGGATCCGGACGACGCCGGAGGAGTCGGTCGAAGCTCCGTAGCTCGAGATCGCCATGAAGTCGATCTCGCACGGAACCTTCAGGTGCCGCATCAGGTCGGCCATGAAGAACACCGCGCCCTTGAGGACGCCGACGAGGAGCAGCTCCCGGCCGGCGTACTCCTCGGTGATCTCACGGCCGAGCTCGCGGATGCGCGCCTGCAGCTCGTCCGCCGAGATCAGGACTTCGCCGACGCCGCGCTCGAGCTCGACGCTACTCACGCGTCGCAGTCACCCCGTCGCAGTCGACGATCCCCGGCACCGCGACGACCTCGTCGCCGCGCACGACGAGCGGCCAGCCTTCGCGGTCGGAACGAGGGATCTTCGCGTCGACGAACACGTCCTGGATCTTCTTCGCGCGCCCCGCGAGCCGGTCGCCGGGTCGCCAGCCTCGTACCCTAAGCCCTGCGAGCTCGGTCTCGATGCGCCAGGGGCCCCAGCGCACCTCGCCGCGCAGGTCGACGGGGCTCGCCTCGAGCCAGAGGCGGTCGTGCTCGCGCACCGCCTGCACGCCACGGCCGAGGTCGACGCGCTTCGAGCCGACCGGTGCGTCGAGGAGCTCCGCGAGGGCGGGCGCGAGCGTACGGCGCGTGTCGAGTGCGCGCAGGATGTTCTCGCGCGCCGCGGGGTGCAGCCGGGTCAGCAGCGGGAGGATCTCGTCGCGGATCAGGCCGCGGCGCGTGTCCGCGTTCGTCGAGTCCTCGCGCCACGCGAGCCCGCGCTCGCGGCAGAACGCCTCGGTCTCCTCGCGCCAGACGCACAGCAATGGATGGACGACGCCGTCCTCGCGGCGCGGGCTCATTCCGGTCGCAGCGCCCCGCGAGACGAGCCGGTAGAGGATCGTCTCGACCTGGTCGCTCGCGGTGTGCCCCGTCGCGCGGAGACGGCCGGTCGCGAACGAGTAGCGGATGTCTCGCAGGCCGGCCTCGTCGCGGCAGCGCGCCGCGGCCTGCACGACCTCGGCGCCGAGCTCGTGCGCGCAGAAGCGCGCGTCCTCGTCGGACTCCTCGCCGCGCAGGCCGTGGTCGACGTGAAGAGCCGCGACGCGGTAGCCGAGCTCGCGCAGCGCGTGGAAGAGGCACGTCGAGTCGGCACCGCCGGAGACGAGGCACAGGACGTCACCGCTCGGCTCGATCAGCTCGTGCCGGCGGATGTGCTCCTCGACGCGCGCGAGAACGTCCACCGCGGAAGTGTCGCACTACCAGGTGGGCGCCGCGACCCACTCCTCGAGCAGCGTCGTCGCGCGGTCGAGCTCGTCGCGCGTGAACGGGTACGGCGTCGCGTGGTCGACGATCGGCACGTTGACCGTCGGCTCACGCCCCTCGCGCGCCGCGAGCGCGTACGCGACCGGCAGCGAGTGGCACACCGCGAGGATCGACTTCTCGGGCCGCTCGAGGAGCAGGCGGAAGCCGCGCGCGTAGCGCGTGACGATCGCGATGCGGCTCTCGCCGCCGTCCGCCGGCGCGACCGACGACGCGCTCGCGTGCGCCCACGTGCGGTAGTCGGTGAGCGCCGCGCCTTCGTAGCAGCCGACGAGCGGATCGTTGAGCTCGGGGACGACGAGCCGCGGGACGTCACGGCCCGCGAGCGCGATGTCGGCGGTCTCGCGGGCGCGCTGGAACTGCGAGGTGACGCAGAGCTCGATCGGCTCGTCGAGCAACGCGTCGCCCAGGCGGCGCGCCTCCTCGCGTCCGAGCTGCGTCAGCGGGACGGCCACCGAGATGTCGCCGTTGCAGAGGCCGACCGCGGAGTACTCGCTTTCGCCGTGTCTCGAGAGAACGATCAGAACAACACGGATCTATAGCTGCCGACGCGCAGCATCCCGATCGACTCGTAGAGCGCGAGCGCAGGTGCGTTGTCGGTGCGGACGAAGAGCGTGACCACCGGTGTCGTCTCGAGCAGGAGCCTGCAGAGGTCGCGCAGTCCGCGCGTGCCGTACCCCCTGCGCCGCACAGCCGGGTCGACCCACACCTGCTGGAGCTGCACCGCGCCCGCCGTCCACGCCGACGCCTCCGCCTTGAAGAGGATCGTGTCGCCGTCGCGCCAGAGCCACGACCGTCCCTCCTCCACCATCTCGCTCGTGCGCCAGCGAAAGCCGTCCTCGTCGCGCGCGAGCGGGTCGACGCCGAGCTCCTCCTCGTGTGCGGCGGCGCATGCGGGGACGAGCAGCTCTACGTCGGCGAGCGTCGCCGTGCGAACGCCCGAATCGCCGGGCGGCGGTGGATCGACCATCGCGTAGACGGGCTGGCCCGGCCTGTCCTGCCGGACCGCCGGCATGTCGTGAGCGGCCGCTTCCCAAAGCTCGCCGACCGCGATCTCCTCGCCGATGATCATCCGTGCGTGGCCGCGTGCAGCCGCGCCTGCGAACGCGCCGCACCCACGACCCGAAGGAACGACGTTCGCGCCGACGTGACACACGGCGTCGAGACCGTGCTCGCCGCGCACGCCGACGAACCGGCCGAGGCCGCGCCGCGCGACGTCCTCGAGGAAGACGCGTTCGACGGGCTCGAGCGCACAGAAGTCGAGCACCTGGCGAAGCTCGGGCTCGATCACCTTCACCACCCTGCGCATCCTCCCTTAGAGTGCGGCGCCATGCCGATCCACGTTCGCGCCGAGCCCGGCGACTACGCCGACGCCGTCCTCCTGCCGGGCGACCCGCTGCGCGCGAAGTACATCGCCGAGACGTACCTGGACGACCCCGTGCAGCGAAACGGCGAGCGAGGCCTCCTCGGCTACACCGGTACGTACAAGGGAAAGGCGGTCTCCGTGCAGGGCACCGGGATGGGTTGTCCCGGGGCCACCATCGTCTTCGAGGAGTTGATCCAGCTCGGCTGCAAGCGGCTGATCCGCGTCGGCACGTGCGGCGGCCTGCAGCCGCATCATGCGCTCGGCGACCTGATCGTCGCGCTCTCCGCCGTTCCCGCGGACTCGACGGCGATGCACCTCGTCGGCAACGAGCCGCACTGCCCGACCGCGTCGTGGTCGCTCGTGCACGAGGCCGTGCATCTCGCGAAGCACGCGGAGCAGGACCTGCACGTCGGCCCGATCGTCTCGAGCGACCTCTTCTACAACCCCGACGGGGGGCAGTACGAGCGCTGGTCGAAGCGCGGGGTCCTTGCGGTCGAGATGGAAGCGGCGGCGCTCTTCACCGTCGGCGCGCTGCGCGGGGTCGAAGCCGGCTGTCTCCTCACCGTGAGCGACATCGTCGTCGAGGGCGAGTTCAAGCGCATCAGCGACGACGAGCTGCGCGCGGCGGTCGACCGGATGACGCGGCTCGCGCTCGACGTCGCGATTGCCTGAGGTTCTCTTCCTCGTCAACCCGGCGAGCGGGAACGGCTCGACGGGGAAGCGCTGGCCGCAGCTCGAGCGGCGGGCGGCCGAGCTCGGGCTGCGCGGCGAGACGGTGATCTCGAAGCGGAGGGGCGACCTGCGCGACGCGGCGCGCGGTGCCGGCGACGCGTTGCTCGTCGTCGTCGGCGGCGACGGCACCGTGAACGAGGTCGTGAACGGCGCCGTCGAGGCCGGCTCCGAGATCGCGGTGCTCGCGGCCGGAACGGGCGAGGACTTCGGGCGCACGCACGACATCCCGGCGCGTTTCGACGACGCCGTACGTGTCGTGCTCGACGGCGCGACACGGACCGTCGACGTGGGCCGCGTCGAACACTCCGGCGGGACCTGCTTCTTCGCGAACGTCGGCTCGGTCGGGATGAGCGGCGCCGTCGCACGGCGCGCGAACGGGATGTCGAAGGCGCTCGGCGGGCGCGCCACGTTCTTCTATGCGCTCGCACGCGAGTTCGCGACGTGGAAGAACACCGAGGTGTCCGTCCGCTTCGATGACGACGAGCGCCGCGGCCGCATGCACGACGTGATCGTCGCGAACGGCCGCTACGCAGGCGGCGGCATGAAGCTCGCGCCGGGCGCCGAGCCGGACGACGGCACGTTCGACGTGGTGCTGATCGGCGACGTGTCGAAGGTCGACTTCGCGACGCAGGCGCCCGGCATCTACCGCGGGCGCCACGTGAAGCACCCCAAGGTCGAGGTGCTGCGCTCGCACCGCGTCGACGTCACGTCGGAAGACCAGCTGCCGATCGAGCTCGACGGCGAGCACGTCGGGACGACGCCGGTGACGTTCGAGATCGTCCCGGGCGCAGTGAAGCTGCTCGTGCCTGCCTAACTCTTCGCGGCGGGCTTCGGCTTCGTCTGCTTCGGCTTGCTGGCGGTCTCGAGCTTCGCGAGACGCTTCTCGAGCTGCTCGATGCGCTTTTCCATCGCCTCGAGCCCGCGGACGCGCCGCGCGAGGTCGTCGGTGCGCTCCTTCATCTGCAGCACCGA
>JAFAHG010000144.1 GCA_019237315.1 Actinomycetota bacterium | reverse complement strand
AGGCGGATCTCCTCGCTCTTGCCGTGGACGACCGTCTCGATGTTCTCGAGCAGCCGTCTGACGATGTCGGCGCTTCCGTTGCCCTCCCCGGCCACTAGCCGTAGCGTACCCCGGTTTCCGGCAGTACGACCCGGCCGCCGGCGCGCTCCACGAGGCCGTCCGCGAGGAGCGACTCGACCGCTTCCGGGTCGCCCGGATCGCGTCCGCCGGCCACCGCGCGGAGTGCGTTCGAGCGGCGCTGGCGGAAGGAGCCCTCGAACCGCGACTGCTTGCGTTGGGGCTCGTAGCGGCGTCCCCGCGAGGGGCAGTCGCGGGTGAGTGGGCACTCGCCGCAGCGGGGGATCCGCGCGAGGCAGATCGTCGCGCCGAGGTCGAAGAGCGCCTGTGCGCACGCGGGGTCGAACGTCTGCTGCGTCCGCTCCTGCACGCGGCGGATGTTCACGTCGACGGGAAGCACGTCGCGTCCGAACGCGAAGTTCGCGATCGCCGCTGCCGTATACGGCCCGACGCCCGGCAGCTCGGTCAGGTCCTCGGGCCAGCCGTGCTCGGCGACCGCGCGCGCCGCGCGATGCAGGTTCACCGCACGGCGGTTGTAGCCGAGGCCCTGCCACTCGAGGATCACGTCGGCGGTCGTCGTGGCCGCGAGCGCCTCGACGGTCGGCCAGCGCTCGAGGAAGCGAAGGTACCGCGGGACGACGCGGTCGACCTGCGTCTGCTGCAGCATGATTTCCGACACCAGGATCCGGTAGGGGTCGGTCGTCCTCCGCCACGGCAGATCCCGCCCGTTGGATCGGTACCAGGCGACAAGCTCCGCCGTCACGCGGGCTAGCGTTGCACGTTAGGGTCGCTCTGTGACGGACTACTCCGATCTAGGTGCGCTCTACGTCAACTGCACGTTGAAGCCGAGCCCGCAGGTCTCGAACACGCAAGGGCTGATCGACCTCTCGGTCGGGATCATGGAGCGGAACGGCGTCGCCGTCGACCAGTTCCGTGCCGTCGACTTCGACCTCGCGCCGGGTGTCTATCCAGACATGCGCGAGCACGGCGCCGAGGTGGACGCGTGGCCCGAGCTCTACGAACGCGTTCAAGCGGCGGACATTCTCGTGCTCGGCTCGCCGATCTGGCTCGGCGAGAAGTCGTCGATCTGCACGCGTGTGATCGAGCGGCTGTACGGGAACTCCTCGCAGCTGAACGAGGCCGGTCAGTACGCGTACTACGGCAAGGTCGGCGGTTGCCTGATCACCGGCAACGAAGACGGCATCAAGCACTGCTCGATGAACATCCTCTACTCGTTGCAGCACCTCGGTTACACGATTCCGCCGCAGGCGGACGCCGGCTGGATCGGAGAGGCGGGTCCCGGGCCGTCGTACCTCGACCCCGGTTCGGGCGGCCCGGAGAACGACTTCACGAACCGGAACACGACGTTCATGACGTGGAACCTGATCCATCTGGCGCGAATGCTGAAGGACGCCGGCGGGATCCCTGCTCATGGAAACCAGCGTTCGCTCTGGGACGCCGGCTGCCGCTTCGACTTCGAGAACCCCGAATACCGCTGACCATAGACTCGGGCCATGAAGGTCCGCTTCGCACCCAGCCCGACCGGCTCGCTGCACATCGGGAACGCGCTCGGCGCGGTCGCCAATCGCAACTTCGGCGGGACGATGCTGCTGCGCATCGACGACACCGACGCGGCGCGCAACGTCCCCGGTGGGGAGGAGGCGATCGTCGACGACCTGCGCTGGCTGGGGATCGGGTGGGACGAGGGCCCGGTGCGGCAGTCGGAGCGGGGCGAGCGCTACCGGGAGGCGGCTGCCGGTCTGCCGGAGCGCTTCGAGGGCGTGCAGCTTCTGCGGCCCGACGGCACGGCGACCTACCACCTCGCGAGTGTCGTCGACGACATCGACTTCGGGATCACGCACGTGATCCGCGGCAACGACCACCGGCCGAACGAAGCTCTGCACCGCGCGCTCACGGAGGCGCTCGGCGCGCGGCCGCCGGAGTACGTCCACCACGGGCTGATCCTCGGCCCCGACGGGAAGAAGCTCTCGAAGCGCGCAGCCGGTGCGTCGGTCGCGTGGCTGCGCGAGGAGGGCATCCCCGCGGAGGCCGTGCGCGCCTACCTCGACGAGCTCGGGCTGCCGCGCCATGACGTCCACCTCGACCTCGCGAGGATCCGGTCCCTCGCGGTCGACGTGCTCGCGGGGTTCACCGACGACGAGCTCGCGGCGCGCATCGACGTTCCGGTCGAGGTCGTGCCGGCGTTGCGCGGTGCGCACGACCTGAACGAGGCCCGCGCGCTTGCGCGGTCGATCCTCGACGCGCCCGACGTGTCGCTGCCGGACGAGCGGCCCACGCTCGAGCGCTTCCGCGAGCTGCGGTCGGCTGCGAACGGCGGCAAGGACGCGGCGAAGTCGATCGTGCGTGAGTTGAAGGCGGTCGGGGGAAACCTGCGTGCGGTGCGGCGCGCGCTGACCGGCCGCGACAGCGGCCCAGAGCTCTGGGCGGTGATCGCCGCGCTGCCGCGCGACGAGGCGCTCCGGAGGATCGATGCGGCTCTTTGACACCTACTCGAAGTCGCTCGTCGAGCTCGATCCGAACCAGGCCGTGCGCATGTACGTCTGCGGGCCGACCGTGTACGCGCGTGCGCACGTCGGTAACGCGCGGCCGTTCGTCTTCGGCATGTGGCTGCGGTCGTGGCTGCGCACGCAGGGCTGGGACGCGACGCTCGTCCACAACATCACCGACGTGAACGACAAGATCTACGACGCCGCGCCGGGAGGGAGCGCCGAGCTCGCAGAACAGGCGACCGCGTGGTACGTCGAGGACACGCGCGACCTCGGTCTCGGCATGCCGGACGTCATGCCGAGAGTCACCGACGTGATCCCGCAGATCGTCGCGTTCATCGGCTCGCTCGTGGAGGCGGGCCACGCGTACCCCGTGAACGGCGACGTCTACTTCCGTGTCGCGAGCTTCCCCGAGTACGGGCGGCTGTCGGGAAACCGGCCCGACCAGATGGAGGATCTCGAGCCGAACCCGCTGAAGGAGGATCCGCGTGACTTCGCCCTCTGGAAGGCGAACAAGCCGGGCGAGGACACGGCCTGGGACTCGCCGTGGGGCCGCGGGCGGCCGGGCTGGCACATCGAGTGCTCGGCGATGGCGGAGGAGTGCTTCGGGCCGGCATTCGAGATCCACGGCGGCGGGCTCGACCTCGTCTTCCCCCACCACGAGAACGAGCTCGCGCAGTCGCGCGCGCTCGGCCATCCTTTCGCGCGCATCTGGGCGCACAACGGGATGCTGCGCTTCACCGGCGAGAAGATGTCGAAGTCGGTCGGCAACATCGCGACGCTGCGCGAGACGATCGACGAATGGGGACGCGAGACGCTGCTCGTCTTCTTCCTCACAGGACACTGGCGCAAGCCGATCGACTTCTCGAACGAGACGATGGCGCAGGCGGCGGCCCAGGCCGAGAGCTTTCGCAACGTCTTCCGCGGCGCGAGCGAAGCGGACGGCGACTGGGAGGCATTCGCGGCGGCGCTCGACGACGACTTCAACACCCCGGAAGCACTCGCGCTGATGCACGGCTGGCGCGACCACGAGCTGCTGCGGCGCGCACTCGGCGTCTTCGGGCTCGAGTCGCTCGCGGAGCGCGCGGAGGCGCCCGCCGAGGTCGTCGCGCTCGCCGAGCAGCGGGTCGCGGCCCGGGTCGCACGCGACTTCGAGGTCGCGGACCGGCTGCGGGGCGAGATCGAGGCGGCGGGCTGGGAGATGCGGGACGCCACCGGCGGCTACACGCTTGTCCCGAAGCGGTGAGCGACCTCGTCTACGGGCGGCACGCCGTCCGCGAGGCGCTGCGCGGGCGGCGCGAGGTGCTCGAGATCTGGGCGACCGAGCGGGCCGCGGCGGCCGAGCCCTGGCTCGCGGAGGCGAAGGTGCGGCTCCAGCCCGAGCGTGAGCTCTCGGAGCGGGCGGGGACGCGCGACCACCAGGGGGTCGTCGCCCGGGTCGAGCCGTACCGGTACGCCGACGCCTACGAGCTCGCGCGTGGGGAGAAGCCGTTGCTGGCCGTCCTCGACCGCGTGACCGACCCGCACAACCTGGGGGCGGTCTGCCGCAGCGCGGAGGGGGCGGGGGCGACAGGCGTCGTCGTGCCCGCACACGGGTCGGCGGTCGTGACGCCGGCCGTCGCGCGCGCCTCGGCCGGCGCCATCGAGCACCTGCCGCTCGCCGTCGTCCCGAACCTCGCGCGCTACCTCGAGGACGTGAAAGGCCCCGACCTGTGGGTGTATGGCGCCGCAGGCGACGCGCAGACCGCGCTGTGGGACGCCGATCTCGCCGGCGGAGCGGCGATCGTCCTCGGCGCGGAGGGCAAAGGTCTGCGGCCGCTCGTCCGCCGCACCTGCGACGTGCTCGTCTCGATTCCGCTCGCGGGCCGCGTCGAGTCGCTGAACGTGAGCGTCGCCGCGGCGCTCCTCCTGTACGAGGCGAGACGGCAGCGCCGTGCCTGACCTCTACCTATTCGACGGCTACAACCTGTTGCACGCCGGACCGTTCGCCGAGCGGCGCGAGCTCGTCGACGCGCTCGCGAGCTTCGTCGCGACGAAGGGCGCGCGCGGCGTCGTCGTGTTCGACGGCGCGGGCGAGGAGGCGGAGCGCGGTCCACTCGCAGTGCGCTTCGCCGCGGACGCGGACGCCGCGCTCGAGCGGCTCGCGGCCGAGCACCGCGACCGGGAACGGGTCTTCCTCGTCACCTCGGACGCGACCGTGCTCGGCACGGCGGGACGGCAGGTCGCCCGGCTCTCCTCGCAGACGTTCTTCCGGGAGCTCAGCCCGGCGACACACCGGGACGAGGCGCCGGGCGGCCTCGCCGACAAGCTCGACGCGGAGACCCGCGCCGAGCTCGAGCGCCTCCGGCGAGGAGAGTAAGCGGGACCCTTGCAAGTTGGACTTGTGCTTCTTGCGGATCGGTGCTACTTTCACCTCAAGTTAAGGGTGAGACTTCAGCCAGCGCGGTGAGCCACTCTTGCGTTCAAACAGCCCAACTACCAGGGGGTTTCTGGTGGCCACACGGACTGCACTCGCAACGAAGACACCGCAGAAGGCTCAACGAGAACTCGAGGATCTGCAGCTCGTCCTCAAGGCTCGGAACGGCGACGGCGCCGCACTCGACGCGCTGATGCGCCGCTACACGACGTTCGTCCGGCTCAAGGCGAGCTCGTACTTCCTCGCGGGCGGGGACAGCGACGACCTCGTCCAGGAGGGCCTGATCGGCCTCTACAAGGCGGTGCGCGACTTCCGTCCCGACAAGGAGACGTCTTTCCGCTCGTTCGCGGAGTTCTGTGTCACCCGCCAGATCATCACCGCGATCAAGACCGCGACGCGGTTCAAGCACGCGCCGCTGAACAGCTACGTCTCGTTCAGCCACACCCCCGCCGGCCAGGACGGCGACGGCGACTGCACGCTCGGCGATGCGCTGCCGGGCCCGGGCGTCCACGACCCCGCCGTCTGCGTGATCTCGACCGAGGAGCTGCAGAGCCTCGTGTTCTGCCTCGGCACCGGACTCTCGCCGCTCGAGTCGAATGCGCTCCGCCTCTACCTCGAGGGCTCGTCGTACGAGGAGATGGCGGAGGAGCTCGGCTGCGACACGAAGACGATCGACAACGCCCTGCAGCGCGTGAAGCGGAAGATCGTCAACCACCAGCGCGAGCGCCAGGTTCTGCAGTAGCGGCGCGTACCATGGGGCGCGCGCCGGAGTAGCTCAGCTGGTAGAGCGCGTCCCTTGTAAGGACGATGTCGTGGGTTCGAGTCCCACCTCCGGCTTGACGGGCGGGACTCACCCGCGAGGACCGAGCTCGCCTGCGCGGATCGGCGCGGTGAGCCGGTTGGGCGGGGGTGCGAGCGGGCACGCCCACTTGGGGTCGTAGGCGCACGACGGGTTGTAGGCGAAGTTGAAGTCGAGCACGAGGCGGCCGTCGACGGTGCCGAGATCGGCGCCCTTCACCGTGTCGAGGAGGTAGCGCCCTGCGCCGTAGGTCTCGGTGCCCGCCGTTGCGTCGCGGAACGGGAGGAACAGCCCGCCGCCGTAGGCGTCGAGCCAGTAGAGCTCGAGCTCACCGCCGTCGAAGCGCGCCGACGCGAAGCGGGTGAAGGTGACCGGCGTCTCCCCGCTCGAGCCGATCTGACGTTGCTCGTGCGGTGCCGGGACGACCTCGGCGAGCACGCGCAGCGAAGGGTCGTAGGGGAAGTAGCGCAGGTCCTCGAACCCCGGCCGCGGGGACTGCGGGTGCTCGCGGAAGAGCGTCCCCCGTACGTCGCGCCAGTGCTCCCAGCCTCGCTCCGGCTCCGCCGCGCGCACCTCTGCGTACAGCGCGAACACCTTCCGCTTCCAGTCGAGCAGGTCGATCGTTTCGCTCACGAAGTCTTCAAGAAGAGCCAACGGGTGCAGCCTAGAGTGGTTCGCATGCGGAAGCTCGTCGCGCTGCTTGTCGCGCTCGCCGCCGCTGGAGGGCCGGCGGCGTGGGCGGCGACGCGACCGCTATCGGGGTCTGCGCTGCTCGCCGTCGACAAGCGCGCCGGCTTCCGCAACTTCCTGCCGACGCGAATGCTCCCGGGCTTCGCGTACGCGTCGTGGTCGGATAGCGGCGGCGTGGTGCGCGTCGCGTTTCGCAACAAGGCCGGCTGGAAGCTCGAATGGCGCGTCCAGCCGATGTCTGGCGCGTGCGCCGACGGCAGCACGAAGACGTTCCAGCTCGACGGGAACAAGGTCTGGTGGGCGCAGATCGGTGCGGAGCAGGAGGCCTGGCGCTGCGTGTTCGCGCTCGACGGGAAGCCGCTGCGCCTCGTGGCGGCGTCGACCACCCCGCCGTCGAAGCTCGCGGCGTCCGGTCTCGGCGTCGTTGCCGCGTCGGCGACCCGCTACTAGTCGCCGATCGCCTTGAGCACGACGCGCTTCCGGCGCCGTCCGTCGAACTCGGCGTAGAAGACCTGCTCCCACGGGCCGAGGTCGAGGCGGCCGTCGGTGATCGGCAGGACGACCTGGTGGCCCATCAGCTGCCGCTTCAGGTGCGCGTCGGCATTGTCCTCGCCCACGTTGTGGCGGTACGCCGAGACGGGCTCGTGCGGTGCGAGGCGTTCGAGCCAGTCGTCGAAGTCCTGGATCAGTCCGGACTCGGCGTCGTTGACGTACACGGCCGCCGTGATGTGCATCGGGTTCACGAGCACGAGACCGTGCTGGATGCCGGACTCGCGGACGAACGCCTCGACGCGGTCCGTGATGTTGACGTAGTCGCGCCGGTGCGGCGTCTCGAACGTCAGGTATTCGGTGGCGTGCTTCACCGCGGCGAGGCTAACTGCCAGAGTCCGAGCGTGCCGCCCGCGGCGAGCACGATGTCGTGCCGGTAGCGCTCGCCGATCTTCTCGGCCACGCGCTGCGAGCGGACGTTCTCGTGGTCGATCAGCGAGATCAAGCGCCGCATCTCGACGTGCTCGAGCCCCCAGTCGCGCGCCGCGCGCGCCGCTTCCGTCGCGTAGCCGCGACCCCACGCGGCGCTTTCGAGCGACCAGCCGAGCTCGATCTCGGCCCGGTCGCCGATCTCTGCGCGCAAGCCGTGACTCCACGGGTCGTCCGCCCAGACGAGAAAGCCGACGCGGCCGATCACGGCGGCGGGGTCGCGCCGGACGACGATGAAGTGGCCGAAGCCGTCGATCTCCCAGGCGCGTGTCCACCGCTCGATGCGCGCGGCCGCATCCTCGCGCGTCTCGGGGCTGCCGCTTCGCGACAGCCAGCACATCACGTTCGGATCGGAGACGAGCCTGTAGACGGGGTCGAGGTCGGTCGGCTCGGGCGGGCGCAGGAGCAGCCGCTCCGTCTCGATCACGCGAGCGCGTGGTCGAGGTCGGCCCAGAGCTCGTCGACGTCCTCGAGCCCGACGGAAAGGCGGACGAGTCCGCGCGGGATGCGGTCGCCTTCCCAGCGATGGCGGCTCTCGATCGTCGACTCGACACCTCCGAGGCTCGTCGCGTTGACGATGACGCGGGTGCGCGTCTCCACCCGGCGCGGGTCGGCGACGTCGAAGGAGATGAGTCCCGAGTAGCCCGGGTAGCGGACGTTCTCGACGCCCGTGTGATCGGCGAGGCGGCGCGCGAGCTCGCGCGCGGTCGCGGCGGTGCGCGCCATGCGCTCGTCGAGCGAGTCGAGCCCGCGGAGGAGTGACGCGGCGGCGTCGGGAGCTGCCGCGATGCCCGTGCGTCCGCGGACCTCGCGCAGCCGCGCGGTGAGGTCGGCGTCGCGCGTCACCGTTGCACCAAGGAGCGCGTCGTGGTGGCCGCAGAGGTACTTCGTCGCCGAGTGGAGGACGACGTCGACACCGTGGTCGAGCGCGCGCAGGTTGACGGGCGTCGAGACCGTTGCGTCGCACACCTTGAGTCCGGGGTGCGCGCGGACCGCGTCCCAGTCCGGCTCGGTGAGAAGCGGGTTCGCCGGCGATTCCACCCAGACGATGTCGGCCGCCGGCGGCTCCTTCGTCTGGTCGAACTCGACGAGGCGGAGCCCCCACCGCCCGAGCTCGCGCATGAGGACGGACGTGCCGTAGTAGGCGCCCGCTGCGAGTGCGACGGTCGAACCCGGTTGGGCAAAGGCGAGGAGGACCGCCGTCTCGGCGCCCATACCCGAGGAGTAGAGGAGCGCGTCGCCGCCCTCGAGCTCCCCGAGCCGCGCCTCCGCGGCGGCGCCGGTCGGGTGGCCGTACCGTGCGTAGTAGAAGTCCCGCGGCTCGCCGGCCTCGTCGAACGGCCAGATCGTCGAGCGGTCGGGCTCCACGGCGCGAATGTAGCCGTCGCGGGTCGGCCCGGCACCCCCGCCCTGGGTGGGGAAGCCGCCCGCCGCCCTCGGAGGCGACGATACCGGCGACGATGTGACGGGACTGTCGCGGGTTCGTGCCGATTGTGTGCCGATTCGTCCCCATGGCGACTGCCAGGCTCGCAGTAGGCTGCCGCCCGTGGCCCGGACGGAGCGGCACACCCACGAGACGACGCGGGCGAAGCTCGAGTGGCTGCGCGAGCAGCGCGACAGTGCGGCACACGCGGGAACCGAGGCGGCTGTCGAGAAGCACCGCGCCGCGGGCAAGCTGCTCGCGCACGAGCGGGCGGAGCGCTTCTGCGATCCCGGGACGTTCGTCGAGCTCGATCGCTTCGTGCGTCACCGCGAGACGGCCTTCGGCATGGCCGACCGCCGCCCGCCTGGCGACGCCGTTGTCACCGGATACGGCGAGGTGCTCGGCCGCCGCGTGTTCGTCTTCAGCCAGGACTTCACCGTCTTCGGTGGGTCGCTGTCGGAGGCGGTCGCGGAGAAGGTCTGCAAGGTCCTCGACCTCGCCGCGAAGTACGGGTGTCCCGTCATCGGCATCAACGATTCGGGCGGGGCGCGCATCCAGGAGGGCGTCGTGTCGCTCGCGGGGTACGCGGAGATCTTCTGGCGGAACGTCCAGCTCTCCGGGGTCGTGCCACAGATCTCGCTCGTGCTCGGCCCGTGCGCCGGCGGCGCGGTGTACTCGCCCGCCATGACGGACTTCGTCCTGATGGCGGAGGGAACGTCGTTCATGTTCATCACCGGCCCCGACGTCGTGAAGACCGTGACCGGCGAGGAGGTCACGTTCGAGGAGCTCGGCGGGGCGGCCGCGCACGCGACGAAGTCGGGCGTCGCGCACCTCGTCGCGCCGGACGAGGAGAGCGTGCTCGAGGACGCGCGCTACCTGCTGTCATTCCTCCCGCAGAACAACCGTGAGCCGGCGCCGTACGACGAGCCCGAGGATCCGGTCGACCGCGAGGCGCCGGAGCTCGACGAGTTGATTCCGGACGAGCCGACGAAGCCGTACGACATCAAGCGGGTCATCAACGCCGTCGTCGACGACGGCGAGTTCCTCGAGCTGCAACCGCTGCACGCGGAGAACATCGTGTGCGGCTTCGCGCGGCTCGGAGGGCACTCGGTCGGCATCGTCGGCAACCAGCCGCATTCGCTCGCCGGCGTCCTCGACATCGCGGCGTCGGCGAAGGCCGCGCGCTTCGTCCGCACCTGCGATGCGTTCAACATCCCGCTCGTCACGTTCGTGGACGTTCCCGGCTTCCTCCCTGGGACCGCGCAGGAATGGGGCGGGATCATCCGCCACGGCGCCAAGTTGCTCTACGCCTATTGCGAGGCGACGGTGCCGAAGCTCGCAGTGATCACGCGCAAGGCGTACGGCGGCGCGTACGACGTCATGAGCTCGAAGAACATCCGCGCCGACTTCAACTTCGCGTGGCCGACGGCCGAGATCGCCGTCATGGGGCCGGAAGGAGCGGTGAACATCGTCTTCCGCCGCGAGCTCGACGGGGCGTCGGACGCGAACGGCCGCCGCGCCGAGCTGATCGCCGACTACCGCGAGCAGTTTGCGAATCCGTACGTCGCGGCCGAGCGCGGCTACGTCGACGACGTGATCGAGCCGCGCCGCACCCGGCCGGTGCTCATCGATGCGCTGCGGGCGGCGCTGACGAAGCGCGAGCCGACGCCGCCGCGCAAGCACGGCAACATCCCGCTCTAGTTCGTGCCGGGAACGGTGACGTGCGAGAGCACGCCGTTCGTGCAGCCGATCGACACACGGCTGCCGACGCCGAGACCGTAGGTCGCGGGGTTCGGTCCGCTCGACCCGATCGAGCACGTCAGCGAGCTGTCGCCGGTGACCGTGACGGAGCTCGCCGAGAGCGCCGTGATCGTGCCGCTGCCGCTCGCAAGGGACGTGGTCGTGGTCGGGGTCGTCGTCGTCGTGCTCGTGCTCGGCGTGGTCGTCGTCGTGGTGGTCGTGCTCGTGGTGGTCGGCGTGGTGTGGACGATCCCGTAGAGCACCGAGTTCTGGCAGCCCATCTTCACAGCGTCTCCGACGTGGTAGTCGCCGACCGCCGGCGAGCCCGAGCCGATCGAGCACGTGAGCGAGCGGTCACCGGTGACCGAGATGGAGCTCGACGTGAGCGCCGTGATCGTGCCGAAGCCGTACGCGTTCGTCGTGGCGGTCGTCGTGGTGGTCGTGCTGCTCGTCGTCGGTGTCGAGGCGACGATTCCCACGAGCACGCCGTTGTGGCAGCCCATCTTCACGGCGTCGCCGACGTGGAAGCCGCCGAGGGACGGGGACGTCGAGCTGACCGAGCAGGTGAGGGTTCGGTCGCCCGTGACGGAGATCG
>JAFAHG010000055.1 GCA_019237315.1 Actinomycetota bacterium | reverse complement strand
CCGGCCGCCGAGCCCGGCCTCGACGACGGCCGCGTCGACACTGCGCGCGGCGAACTCCGCGAACGCCGCGGCGGTCAGGACCTCGAACTGCGTCGCTCCCTCGGCGTGCGGCCGAACGCGTTCGAGCGCTTCCGCGAGGTCCGCCGGTGCACCGTCGACCTGGATGCGCTCGCTCCATGTGCGCACGTGCGGCGAGACGTATGCACCGACGCGCAGGCCGCTCGACCGGAGAAGCGCCGCGGTCAACAGCGTCGTCGAGGTCTTGCCGTTCGTCCCGACGACGTGAACGGCTCGGAACCGGCGCTGCGGCTCGCCGAGCGCAGCGAGGAGCGCGCGCATCCGGCCGAGGCCGAACTCCTCCGGCCACGGTGAGAGGGACGGGAGCCAGTCGGTCAGCCGCCGATGGCCTCGAGCTCGCGGCGATACCGCTCGAGCTTTTCGCGTTCCGCCTGCACGACCTCGGGCTTCGCGTTCGAGACGAACTTCTCGTTCGCAAGCATCCCCTCGCTGCGGGCGATCTCCTTCGCGAGCCGCTCCCGTTCCGCGTCGACGTTGCCGTTCGACTTGGCGCGCTCCGGCTTCACGACCGCGTCGAAGATGCGCTTCTCATCTCCCTCGAGCTGCACGAGGACGCCGCTCCGCCGGAAGGTCACGGCGGCCTCCTGCACGCGTGTGAGATCGACCGCGTCCACGCCGGCGGGCTCGGGCCACGGGCCGACGATGAGGCGGGAGTCGTGGAACTGCGACCAGATCTCCTCCGTGACGTGTGGCATCACCGGGTGCAGGAGCGCGAGAAGCCGTTCGAGTGCAGCGAGCGCGGTCGCGACCGCCCGCTCGTCGCGGTCGTAGAGGCGGGGCTTGATCGCCTCGGCGTACCAGTCGCAGAAGTCGTCGAACGTCAGGTGGTAGAGCGCGTCGACGACGCCCGAGAATTGGAACGCGGGCAGGAGATTCTCGACCTCTTCACGCGTCTCGTCGATGCGATGCGCGATCCAACGCTCCTCGAGGGCCTGCGGCGCGAAGTCGGGTTCGAGACCTTCTGCGTTCGCGAGGATGAGCCGCGCGACATTCCAGAGTTTGTTCGCGAGCTTCTGCCCTTCCTCGATCATCCCCCACGAGAAGCGTGGGTCCTGCATCGAGGACATCTTGAGCAGTCCGTACCGTGTCGCGTCCGCGCCGTGCTTTGCGACCGCTTCGAGTGGGTCGATGCCCGTTCCGAGGCTCTTCGACATGCGCCGGCCGTCCACGGCCATGACCGTCGAGGTGATGATCACGTCCGTGAAGGGGATGTCGCCCATCAGGAAGAGACCCGAGAAGATCATGCGGTTCTCCCAGAGGCGAATGATCTCGCGCGCGGTGACGTTGACGTCGCCGCGGTAGTAACGCGCGAGCTCCGGCGTCTGTCGCGGCCAGCCGAGCGTCGCGAACGGCCACAGCGCGGAGGAGAACCAGGTGTCGAGCACGTCGGGATCGCGGACGAGTTCCGCCGAACCACAATCGGCGCACGCATCCGGCGGCGGCCACGCGCACGTGAGGTGACCGTCCGGGCACGTCCAGATCGGGATCTGGTGTCCCCACCAGAGTTGCCGCGAGACGCACCAGTCCGGAGCGGTCTCGAGTGACTCGATCGCGAACCGGTGCTGGCTCTCGGGGTGGTAGCGAACGCGCCGCTCGCGCAGCGCCTCGATCGCGGGTAGCGCGAGCTCGTCCATCTGGCACCACCACTGCGGCGAAACGAGCGGCTCGATGCGCGAATGACAGCGCTCGCAATGCCCGACGGAGTGGCGGTAGTTCTCGCGCTTCTCGAGCTGGTCGTGCTGCTTCAGCCACGCGACGACGCTTTCGTCCGCTTCGCGTTGGGTCAGGCCTTCGAACCCGTCCGCGGTGACGCGCCCGTCGGAGCCGATGACGGTCAGGATCGGGAGCTCGTGCTCACGGCCGATCTCGAAGTCGATCGGGTCGTGCCCCGGCGTCACCTTCAGCGCACCGGTGCCGAACTCGGGATCGACCCGACTGTCGGCGATCACAGGGACACGCCGCCCCACGACGGGCACGACGACGTCCTTTCCGATTGCGTCCTTGTAACGCGGGTCGTCGGGATGAACCGCAACCGCGACGTCGCCGAGCATCGTCGCGGGCCGCACAGTGGCGATCGTCACCGAGCCGGAGCCGTCGACGAATGGATACCGCGCGTACGTGAGGACGTCGTCCTCCTCGAAGTGCTCGACCTCGAGGTCGGAGATCGCCGTCTGATGGTGGGGGCACCAGTTGACGATGCGGTTGGCGCGGTAGATCCAGCCGGCCTCCCACAGCCGGACGAAGTAGGTCATGACGGAGTCGACGTACTCGTCGTCCATCGTGAACCGCTCGCGCGAGTAGTCGAGCGAGCAGCCGAGCCGGCGGAACTGCCCCATGATCGTGCGGCCCGTCTTCTCGAGCCAGTCCCATGTGCGCTCGAGGAACGCTTCGCGGCCGAGTTCCTGGCGAGACGTCCCTTCCGCGATCAGCTGCTTCTCGACGACGTTCTGCGTCGAGATACCGGCGTGGTCGTAGCCCGGCTGCCAGAGCGTGTCGAAGCCGCGCATTCGATGCCAGCGGATCAACGAGTCCTGGATCGCGCCGTTCAGCGCGTGCCCCATGTGCAGCTCGCCGGTGACGTTCGGAGGCGGGACGCAGATGACGAAGGTCTCGTCGCGGCGCGCGCCGGCGCCTGCCTTGTAGAGGCCTTCGTCTTCCCAGGCTCGCTGCCAGCGCTCCTCGACGCCGTGCGGGTCGTACCGCGGCTCCATCGCGCTCAGCGTACCCACCCCCTGTGGAGTACTCGGCACGGACTCGCGACGGTGTTGTCACACCGTCATGCGTTGTGCATGGGTACACATGCACCATGAGCGTTCGGTTCCATCTCTTGCTGACTGAGGACCAGTACGACTGTCTGACGCGCGAGGCCGAACGGAGCGGACTTCCGCTCGCTGAGCTGGCCAGACGGGCAATCGACCGCGTCTACCGCCCGGAACGCAGGCCTCGCGTGGGCGGGCTCGAGTTGACCCTCGGGGTCTGGCGCCGACCGGACGCAGCGGTCGCCGGGCGGCGCCCGGGGGTTCGGCTGCGCGACTAGGCCGACTCTTCGGCGAGCGCGGCGGGCGGATCGAGATCCGCGCCGGCCGAGGTGACGAGCGTCGGCTTCAGCCCCTTCTCGATCGTCTCCTTCGTGATCACGCACTTGGTGACGTCCTTGCGCGAGGGAAGCTCGAACATGACGTCGAGGAGCGCGTTCTCGATGATCGAGCGCAGGCCTCGGGCGCCCGTCTCGCGCTGGAGGGCCTTGTCCGCGATCGACCACAGCGCGTCCTCGGTGAAGTGCAGGTCGATGTGGTCGTA
>JAFAHG010000261.1 GCA_019237315.1 Actinomycetota bacterium | reverse complement strand
CAGGTCACGCAGCTCGACGCCGTGCAGCGCGGCGAGCGATGCGAGCTCCGGGTCGTCGGAGATGAACTCGTGCAGGCCGCTCTCGACGTCGAGCCCGTTCGCGATGCAGTCCTTCAGAAGCTCGCGCCACGCGGGCGGGAAGCGTCCGCCTTGCGTCGCGACGCCGACGAGTGCGGCGGTCGGGTCGTAGGCGAGCGCGTCGGCGACGCTGCCGACGATCGGCTTCCCGAGCAGCGTCTCCCCCGCGTGCTCGGAGTCGAGCACCGCGACGACACTTTCGGGCCGGTAGCGGATGACGCCGCGGCCGGTCTTGCCGTAGTGCGGGTCCTGCGAGTTCCCCTCAGCCAGGACGAGCAGCCGGCGCGACGCCGAGGCCGTGTGCGCTGCTCGGTCGCTGGACGCCATCGGTGAATTGAACACCGGGCCACGGGTCGTCGGCGAGCAGGAGGTTGCCGTCGAGGTCGACGTGGTCGCAGAGGCTCGCGATGTGCACACCGGGCGCGATGCCAAGCCCGGACTCGACCATGCAGCCGAGCATGACGCCGAGGCCGAGCGCGCGTGCCGCGTGCACCATGCGGATCGCCTCGCGGACCCCGCCCGATTTCGCGAGCTTGATCGTGACGCCGTGCGCCCGCTCGGCGCACGGTGCGACGTCCGCGAGCGTGTGGCAGTCCTCGTCGACGTAGATCGGTAGCGGCGAACGCCGCTTCAGCTCGGGGCCGCCCGCGTCGCCCGCCGGGAGCGGCTGCTCGCAGTACTGCAGGTCCATCTGCGGCAGGTAGTCGAGCGCCTCGTCGAGCGACCAGTACTCGTTGACGTCCGCTTGCAGCGGCAGGTCGGTGACCGAGCGCACCGCGCGGACCCGCTCGAGGTCCAGCCCGTCGCGGCCGCCGAGCTTCAGCTTCAGGCGACGGAAGCCGCGCCGCGCCGCCGCCTCGGCGCGCCGCGCCATGTCGTCGGGGTCGCCGAGCCACACCGTCCACGATGTCGGCGGGCCGTCGGCACTCAGACCGAGCAGTCGATACACGGGCAGGCCCGCGAGCTTGCCCTGCAGGTCGTGCAGCGCCGCGTCCAGCGCCGCGCGCCCCGCCTGTTCGCCCGGCGGCAGGCGCGCCTCGATTGCGTCGAGCGCCCACGGGTCGTCTCCGGGATCGACCGCGTCGAGCCATGCCTTCGCCGACGCGGCCGACTCGTCGTACCGCGCGATCGGCGCAGCCTCGCCGTAGCCGACGAGGCCGTCGTGCTCGAGGGTCACGTCGACGACGTCGGTCTCGTCCTCCGCCGAGCGCGCGATCACGAAGGTCTCCGCCAGCCGCAGCGTCGTCACCTGGGCCGTCAGACGCACGGGGCTAGACTAGGCCCTCCGCGCCCGTAGCTCAGGGGATAGAGCGTTCGCCTCCGGAGCGAAAGGTCGCAGGTTCGAATCCTGCCGGGCGCATTAGGTTTCAAGCCAAATTCCGCGGTCGCCGACCGCGAGAAGACGACTTTCGGATGATAAATGTACTTCGAATGTAATTCCCTGGGAATTACATTCGCACTTACACGGTTCCGGAATAGGCCGATATGCAGGCATTTTCCTACGACCCTCTGCTACAGAAGCAAAGGGTCACTTCTGAGCGCTCTCGGCGCATAGGGCCGGGCCTATCGAAGCGCCGTGATGTTCAGGCCCACGTCAAATGCCCTTTGCTCCCGTAGCAGACGCTGGTCGACGGTCTCACGCCGGGCCGTCTGCGAAGCCAGCAAGAAAGCCGCGGCGGAAGGCTGACCGCGGAGTATCCGCAACGCCAAACGCACGCGCCTCCATTCTGCAGGAACCAATCATCGCCTCCAGCGTCGCCTGCGGATCGGCTTGCGCCGCGGGGTCCGTCGCTGCGGAGCGCCACGCCGCTTCGGCACATTTGAAGCCCAGCTCGTAGTCGGATGACTGGGAGGCAGCGTCGGTCGTCGGATCGCCCGGCGCATTCAACTTCTGAAGCACGCCGGTTGCGAGACCCGCACCGACGACTACGGCGGTGAGGATCGCTACCAGTAGTCGCGTTCGCTTAGCGGAACGAAGAGGATTCACGACGCGGATGTCGATCATCTCGCCGGCGCGGAGAGGAGTCAACGGGCCGTCCGTTGCACACGTCGGCAACAGATCGGGGCCATGCGTGTAATTCAGATGTAATTCCTGGCTGTCCACGGGTGTCCGTGAGTGTCCGCGATTGTCCGCGTATGTCGCCGTTCTTTGGCTCAGCGGTGCGGTTTTGGCTCAACCATGCGGAGGCCTTATTGGCCTCCGGAGCGAAAGGTCGCAGGTTCGAATCCTGCCGGGCGCATCTTGCGGAGTCGGTGCGGCCCGGGCCGGAGCCCGGGCCGCACGTCCGCTGACAGAGCTACTGCGCCGGCCCGCCGCCCGTCGACGTCTGGCATGCGCCCGGTCCCGGTGCGACATGACCCTTCGGGCCCGGATCGGGGCCGGGGCCGTCGCCGCTGTCGTCGGGACCCGGCTTGCCGTGCCTGCTCGCCTCGGCGGCGAGCGCCGGGACGAACAAGCCGGCGTCGACCGTACCGAGGCCGCTCGCGAGGTCGTACCCCGCCGTGGCGCAGAAGCCCGGCACCTCGTAGGTGTTGCCGTCGCTGTTCGTGAACGGGCCGATGTCGTTGTTCCCGGCCGTGACATCGACGATCCCGCTCGCGGCACCCGACATCGAGTACAGCGCGGCGTTCAAGTTGCCGAGCGGCTTGCCCGCAACCTGATCGGCCATCGCAACGATGCCGGCGAACTCCGGCGTGGCTGCGCTCGTCCCGCCGAAGATGTGGTACGGCGAGCTCGGGTTGACGAACGTGTAGTACACCCAGACGCCGCCGTCGACGGCCGCGTTCATGCTGATGTCCGGCGTACCACGTGCGGCGCCGACGACGTTCGCGACGCCGTTCTGGAACTTCGGCCGCTTGAAGATCGCACTGACGCCGCCGCCGCCCGCCGCCTGGATGCCCACCGGGCTGTCGTTCCAGACGTTGTCAGGCGCCGTGCGCGTGCCCGCGTCGTCGAGGTGAACCTGCGTGCCGCCGACGCTCGTCACGAGCGGGTCGGACGACGGCCAGCTGTTCACCTGGAACGGATAGAGATCCGACAGGTTCAGCTCGAAGTCGGTCGAGCCCTCGTCGCCAGATGCGCCGAGCACCGTGACGTTGTGGTCCGCGGCCTCGTGGAACGCGCTCCGCAGGTCTCCCGGGATCTTCGTGTGCGGGAACGTCTCTTCCGTCGCACCGAAGCTCTGCGAGATCACGCTCGCGAGATGATGGTCGATCACGTAGCGCTCGGCCTTCACGATCTCCGGGAAGCCCTGGATGCCCTCGGTCTCGCTGACCGGCGTCTCGACGAGCAGGATGTTCGCCTTCGGTGCGAAGACGTGCGCCCACTCCACGTCGAGCGTCGTCTCCTCTGCCCAGCCGACCATGTCCGAGTTGGACGGGTCAAACGCGGGGACCGCGCCCGCCGGCTGAATGACCGTGAGCGTCGGGTCCTGGAGGATCGCTGGATCCGGCGGGATCCCGTACGCGTTCGCCTGCCCGAACGTCTGGTCGAACTGGTGCAGGTCGTTCTGGATCGTCGGCGAGCCGAACGAATCGACGATCGCGATCGTCTGCCCGCTGCCGTCGGTGCCGGCCGCGTGCAGCCCGGCCATGTCGTAGGCCTGCTCGAACTGCGCGGGCGAGTAGCACGCGATGCCGATCGCCGCCTCGCAGCCCGAGGTCGGCAACGGGCTCACGCGCGACTTGCCCTGGATCGAGTTGATCGCGAACGGGCGAACCTTCGCGATCGCGTGGCCCACAGGGCCACCTGCCGCTGCGAACGCCAGGAGCGTTGCAGCAGCCGCCACGGCCATTGCGACCGGGCCCCAAATCCCTCTTGCTGTCATGTTCCCCCTTCATGCAGGCGCCCTGAGCACCTGCTCGTTTCGCTGGCGGCGAGTCTAGGGAGATCGAGACAAAATGCAACCCCGAAGGGCTCGCCTTCCTACGCGCCCTGAGCGGCGAGACTCGCGCTGACCCAGTCCGACGCGAGGCCGTCGACGAAAGCCTCGACGATCTGCGGGTCGAACTGCGTGCCGGCGCAGCGGTTCAACTCTTCGATGCCGGCCTCGGGGGTCATCATCGGGCGGTAGACGCGGTCGGAGAGCATCGCGTCGAACGCGTCGGCGACGAGGATGATCCGCGCGCCGAGCGGGATCTGCTCGCCGGAGAGGTTCGCCGGGTAGCCGAGGCCGTCCCAGCGCTCGTGGTGGTGCAGGACCCAGCTCGCGACCGGCTCGACGTCCAGCGCCTCGAGCATGCCGAACCCGATCTGTGGATGCCGCTCGAGCAGCATCCGCTCGCGGTGGGTGAGCGGGCCGCGCTTGGTGAGGATCTCCTCCGGGATCGCGATCTTGCCGAGGTCGTGCAGCCGCCCGGCGAGGCGGATCAGCTCGACCTGTTCCTGCGGCAGCCCGAACCGCGTCGCGAGCGCCGCGGCGAGATCGCCGACGCGCTCCGAGTGGCTGCCGACGTAGGCGTCCCGGGCGTCGACGACGTGCGCGAGCGCGGAGGCCGCCTGCAGGCGTGCGTTCCGGTCGAGGCCGGAGGCGAGCTGCTGCAGCTGCTGCGCGACGGGCCGGTCGGGGCGGTAGACCTGCGCGCGGTTCTTCCCTTCGGCCTTCGCCCAGTAGAGCGAGATGTCGGCCACGCGGACGAGCTCGCTGCGCTCGGTGCCGTGCGCGGGGTACGTGGCGACGCCGGCCGAGAAGCTGACGGTGCCGCCATGCTCGGTGTGGTCGGAGGCGAGCGACCGGATCAACTTCGACGCGTGCTCGAGCGCCTCGGTCTCGGTGTAGCCGGGCAGGACGAGCGCGAACTCGTCGCCGCCGAGCCGGAACGCGTTCCCGGCATGCCGGAGTCGCCCGGCGACCTGCGCGAGGACGCGGTCGCCGACGGGATGGCCATAGCGGTCGTTGATCTGCCTGAAGTTGTCGAGGTCGAGCAGACAGAGGCTGAGCGGCGCAGAGCTCTCCTCGGCCTGCTCGAGGTAGAGATGCAGCTGCTCCTGGAAATGGCGGTGGTTCCCGAGGCCCGTCAGCGGGTCCGTGAGGGCGAGGCGCATCGCGCGGAGCGCGTCGTGCGTGGAGCGCTGGTGGAGCGCCACAGCCACCAGCGGCCCGGCGAGCGCTGCGGAGAGGAACGGCGACTGGTCCCAGAGCGCCTTCAGCGCGAGGCTGACCGACGCCATGATCGCCGACGAGCCCGCGGTCCAGGTCAGGGTCGAGCGGAGGAGCGGTACGAACGGCTCCCGCGACCAGCGCGCCATGATCGCCGCGACGAGCGGGACGTTCACGAAGTAGAAGGCCGCCGCGCCGGCTGCCGTCTCCGCGATGAGGAGGGCGACGTGCTCGTGGTGTGAGAACGGGGCCGTTGCCGCACCGGCCGCCGCCGCCGAAAGGGCGTAGAGGGCGCTGTTGTAGAGAACCCGGACGGGCGGGCGGCGCTCTGCCAGCTCGAGCGTCGCGCGGGTCACGAGCCCGACCACGATCGCGGCCGCCCAGCCGTAGATCAAGGCGGTCCCGAGGATGAAGATCGCCGCGAGGGAGACCCGTCCGCCCGGCAGGTTCTCGACCGGGACCGGGAAGGCCTCCGCGAAGATCGAGGCCGCGAGGAGCGCGACGACGCCGGCGACCCAGTTCCACGAGGGCGGGTGGGACGCCAGGTGCCACACCGCGACGCCGACCGCGGCGAAGCCCGCAAGGGTGACGGGCAGCAGAACCGGTGAAAGGCGGAGCGTCTCGCGCGAGAGCAAACGCTCAGCGCTCGTCTCGGCTGCTCCGCCCCTCAGCAGCCGAGAGAGAGACCGCCGCATGGAAGCGGCCGGACTACCAGTAGAAGCCGAGGCCCTTGACGGCAGCGCCACCGACGGCCGCAACGGCCGAGAGGCTCACCGCAAGAAGTGCCAGGCGAATCTTCCAGTGCAGCATCGAAAACCTCCGCAGTGCCCTTGAAGCCCGAACCAGCTGGGCACGCAGAACTCTAGGTCCCGTTTCATTTGGCGGCTATCCCCCCTTTTGGTGATTCGAGGCCCGGGCCTCAGGATCCCCCTTTCGAGGGAGCCGGGGTGCCGCGAGGTCAGGCGGCTAGAATCCCGAACATGCTCGTGACCACCATGCCGGACGACCCTCTCAGTACCGGTGCCGAGCCTTCCCCGCATCCGACGCCCGCGTAGCCGCTCGACTCAAGCGGCGATCGCGCCCGTCAGGGAGCCCGCCGAGCTCTCGGCCGGCGGCCTCAGCTGGATCCACCTCGACGCCCCGGACCCCGAGGCGGCCGGGGCCCTCGCCGAGCGGTTCGACTGGCATCCGCTCGACGTCGAGGACGTCCTCTCGAAGCGTCAGCGCCCGAAGGTCGACGACTACGCGGAGGACGGCTACCTCTTCCTCGTCCTCCACTTCCCGGTCTACGACCGCACCATCCAGCGGCTGAACGCCGCCGAGCTCGACGTCTTCATCGGGCCCGACTACCTGGTGACGCTGCCGACCGTAGAGCTCCTCCCGGTGACGCGGCTCTTCCGCCGCTGCGAGGAGGACGGGGGCTTCCGCGACCAGCTCTTCTCGAAGGGCTCCGGGCGCGTCCTCTACGAGATCCTCGACGACCTCTTCGACTACTGCTTCCCGATCCTCGACAAGATCGGGCACAAGCTGGACGCGCTCGAGGACGACGTCTTCGAGGGCCGCTCGGAGGAGGTCGTGCGCGACATCTCCAACGTGAAGCAGGAGATCATCAGCTACCGGAAGATCATCAAGCCCGAGCGCGCGACGCTCCGCACGCTGGAGCGCGGGCTCGAGCGCTTCCTGCCAGAGGAGCTCGACCTCTACTTCGACGACATCGTCGACGCGGCCGAGCGCATCTGGGACATCCTCGACAACTACAAGGAAGTGATCGAGGCGCTCGAGGACACGAACGAGTCGGTCATCCAGCACCGACAGAACGACGTGCTGCGGATCCTCACCGTCTTCTCGGTGGTGCTCCTGCCGCTGACGCTGATCACGGGCATCTTCGGGATGAACACGCATTTCCCCGGGTTCAACAGCGCGACGGCGTTCTGGGCCGTGATCGGCCTCATGGTCGCGACGCTCGGCGGCCTGCTCGGGTTCTTCCGCTACAAACGCTGGCTGTGAGGTTCTCGCTCGGGGGCTTCGCGGCGGGTGTGGCCGTGATCGCGCTCATCGGCGCCGCGGCGGAAGTGCCGACGGCCGTACGTGCGGCGCACGCGGCGTTCACCGCGAGGGGCGAGTCGTGGAACTCCGGCGAGTACGGGCCGTCGGTCGCGTGGGAGACGACCGAGGAGGTGCAGAACGCGATCAAGACGCTGCCGCCGAACGCGGTGTACACGATCGTGCTCGGCAACCAGCCGCCGCTCAGCTCCTTCGAGCAGACCGGGATCCTGCCGCTCTTCCGCTACTTCCTTTTGCCGCGGCGCTACACGCCGCGCCTGCGTGACGCGCAGTGGGTGATCACCTACCACCACTCCTCCGAGACCGTCGGCGTTCCGTACAAGAAGGAGATCCCGCTCGGCCCGGACGGGAACACGTTCAAGGTGACGCGATGACGCACGCGTATCTCGGCCTCGCTGCGTTCGACGTGACGGTTGCGGCGGTCGGCTACGTGCTCTTGTGGGCGCTCGGCTTCGTCCCGCGCGTGCGCCAGGTCGGCCTTGCGTTCTTCGCCGGCTGGGCCTTGCTCGGCGTGCTCGCGTCGTACGGGCTCATGGTCGACATCGACGCGACGACCGTGCCGGGGACGCTCGTCCTCGCCGTGGCCGTCGGCGCGGCGTGCGTGTTCCTCCGCCGCTTCTTCCCGGCCGAGCCGCGGCCGTGGCGGGCGCCCGACCGCGACGTCCTGCTGCGGGGCGTCTCGTTCGCGGGGCTCGGGCTCCTCGTCGTCGGGCTCGTCGCGGCGTTCTTCTTCGCGGTGCGCCAGGCCGCCGACCCGCGCTGGGACGTCTGGGCGGTGTGGCTCCCGAAGGCGAAGGCGATCTACTTCTTCCACGGCCTCTCCACCGGCTTCGGCGGCTTCACGACCTACGGGAACCCGGACTACCCGCCGTTCATCCCGGCCGTCGTCGCGCAGTCGTTCCACTTCATGGGCGGCGCGCACACGGCCCTCCTGCCGCTGCAGGAGACGATCATCGGGGCGCTCTGGGCCGCGGCGGTCGTCGCGCTCCTCGCGCACCGCGTGCAACGGTGGCTCCTCTACCCGGTGCTCGCGCTCGTCGTCCTCGCTCCCGACTTCTGGACGCGGCTTGCGACGGTTCTCCCCGACCAGACGGTGGCGTACTTCATCGCGCTCGGCGCCGTGTGCGCGGTGTTGTGGCTCGAGGAGCAGCGCCACCTCTACCTCGTGCTGGGGACCGTGTTCCTGTCGGCTGCGGCGCTGACGAAGGACGAGGGATTCTCGCTCGGCGCGGTCCTCGTCGCCGTCGTGCTCGTCGTCGCGTTCGTGCAACGACGGCGGCGCGCGCTGCCGGCCCTCTCGCTCGCGATCGCACCGGCGCTGATCGAGCCGTGGCACCTCTGGCTCTCCGCGCACCACGTGACCGCGAAGGCCGAGCACTACCGCTGGAGCTGGCTGTTCGACTTCAACTACCTCTCGCGCAAGTACTGGCGCTTCGAGTACGCGCTGCCGAAGATGCTCGGCTTCCTGTTCTACGGCGGCCACTGGTCGTTCCTGTGCCCGCTCGTCGTCGTGTCGCTCGTCGCGATCGCGTGGCGGCTGCGCGCCCTCGCAGCCGCGGTCGCGCTCTGGCTCGTGCTCGGTTTCTTCGGGCTCGCCGCCGTCTACTGGATCGGCACGTACAACGTCTACTGGTACGTCGGATACTCCGCACACCGCGTCGTTGCGACGCTCCCGCTCGTCGCAGGGACGCTGCTGCCGCTTCTGCTGTCGCTCGCGCTCGAGCGGTCAGGCGATGCGGCACCGGCCGCCGAGGTCGTCCGCGAGCGCGATCTCGGAGAGGAACACGCCGCCCTGGCGGCTGCCCACTGACTGCTGCTCCGTCGCCATGTCGCCGGGGATCGTCGAGGATCCCTGCACCGTGAGCGTCACGTCCGTGGAGCCGCGCGGCGGGACGCAGACGTGCACCGAGTTCACGAAGGCCGTCGCGGCGCCGGCGATACCGCGGCGCGTCTCGAGGTTCGAGCGCACGGTGAACCGTCGGTGCGTGACGCCGGAGGGCGCCCAGATCTGGAACGTGAGGTACCGGAGCAGCGGGGCCGTCTGGTTCGGAAGGGCGTACACGCGCACGCGCGCGACCGTGTGCGGCATCGTCCAGCCGTCGTCGTAGACGCCGGCCGTTGTCCAGTCGGCGCGCCACGGTTCCCGCGTGCGGATCAGCATCGTGTCGCCCGTCGACGCGACGACCTTGCCCGAGATGCGGAAGCGGCTCTCCTTCAGCGCCTCGACGACGTAAGGCGTCGGTGACGCGTTCGCGCGTCCGTGCGCGTCGAACCGAAGGACGACCTTCGGGAACCAGAGCCCTGTGAACGCGAACGTGCCGGCGGAGCCGTAGTGCGCGTCGCGGTCGACCGAGACGTTCCAGAACTCGGTGTCGCGCCAGTACTGCTCCGTCTGGAACCAGTTCGTGTTGATCGGCGAGGGAACGATCGTGACGTCGGCGTTGCGTCCGGCCGTCTCGTCGATCCAGTCGAACTGCGATGCGGGCGACACCGTGAGCGGCCGGCTCGCCGTACCGTCGTTCGTGAGGAGCCGGTCGAAGAGGTACGACGTCTCCGCGGCGAGGGCGGCGGCGAGCAGCACGCCAAGGACGGGCGCGAGCAACCGCGCGCGCGCGAAGAACGCGAACGCGAGTGTCGCGACGACCGTGCCGACCGCGAGCACGGCGCGCGTCGGGCCCATCCCGTGTAGTTGCGGGACGAGCGCGCTGAAGAGTCCCGAGACGGGCGTGTCGGCGTTCAGCCGCCCGTAGGGGTCGTTCCACGTGTACGCCGACTCCGGTCCGAGCGCGAACCCTGCAGTCACGACCGCGGCGGGACCGACCAGCGAGCGGAGCGGCCGCCGCCGGTCGAGGAGCGCAGCGGCGAACGCGACCAGGACGAGCGGCGCGACGTAGAAGAGGTAGCGGTCGCGGGAGATCGCGCCGCCGACGTGCAGGTCGTAGCTCGTCGTCTCGAGCGGCAGGAGCGCGACGGTGATCGCCCCGAGGGACGCGAATGCGTCGCCGCGCAGTGCGTTCCCGAGCAGCCACGCCCCGCCCACGACGAACGGCAGCACGCCGACGCCGAGCGCGAGCATCGCGAGATGCTTCAGGTACCACGTCGCGGTTCCGGCGGGGACGAGCCCGCCCCGTACCTCCTGGCCGTACACGGTCAGCGTCGCGAGATTGCCGCCCGACGCGAGCAGCCCGATGCCGGCGAGCACGAGCGCGCCGGTGAACGCCATCGCGACGCGGTGAGCTCGTAGGACGTTGCGCCGTTCGACCGCGATCAGCGTCAGCGGGAAGACGACGACGAGGAAGAGGAACTCGGTGCGCGCGAGGAACGCGAGCACGATCGCGAGCAGCGCGAGCACGTCGTTGCGCGCGCTCGGACGCGACGCAGCCGCGTGCAGCGCGAGCATCGCCCACGCGAACGCGGGATAGGCGACGACCTCGGTCAGCAGGAACGGTGCGTAGACGAACCACGGCAGGAGGAGCGCGAGGGCCGCGACGGCGTAGGCGGCTGCGCCTGAGCCGGTCACGCGCCGCGCGAGCAGGAACACCGGAATGCACGCGGACGTCATCACCCATGCGTTGAGGAGGTGCGCGCCCCGCAGGTCGTGCGCGACGAGCCCCGAGGTGAAGAACGGAGCGATCAGCAGCGGGTAGAGCTGGTCGAGGCTGCGCACGAGGACGCCATGCACATGCGGGAGCGGCGAGCCCGTGCGCGCGACCGCGATCGCGAGCCGCTCGTACACGAGCTCGTCGGTCATCACGAACCAGTCGCGGACGCTCGTCGTAATCAGCGAGAGCCCGGCGGCGGCCGCGACCCACAGGAGCGCGAGCGGCCACAGCGGAAGGACGCGGCTCCGCACACCGCGAGTGTAGGCGCGCTACAGGCGGTTCAGTACGCCCACGAAACGTCGTCCTTGCCGCTGATGAACCCGCCCGTGCCCGGGATGGTGATCGTCACGGGTGCAGGCTTTCCGCAGTAGCTCGGATAGCTCTTCGAGGTCGGCGCGGCCGTGATCACCCACGTCGTGTCGAAGTTCCCCTGGATGACCCGGTCGAGCGTCGCCACGCCGTCCGCTCCGGCGGGCGCGTCGTCGAACGGCTGGATCGGCGCCACCTGGAACTGCGCGAAGTACGTCGTCGAAGGAGGCGTTCCGGCCTGGACGACGGTGCGCGTCTTCTTCGGCTCCTGGAAGCCGACCGCCTCGGCGTGAACGGTGAGACCCGACGTGCACGCACTTGCCGCAGGGCTTGCGGTGATCGTCGCGGTGATCGTGACGCTGTTGCCGAACCGACCCGAGCCGTGGTCGGTCGGCGCGCCGGGCCGCGCGTCGGTGGTAACGGCGAGCTTCAGCGACGACGTCGGACGTGTCGGCGGCCGCGGCAGCGTGAACCAGTAGCTGTCGGTTCCGCACGCTTTCGTGAGGCTGTTGCGTTCGAGCGGCGGCAGGGCGCGAATCATCCAGCCGCGGGTCATGTACGCGTCGCCCGGGTCGGTGAAGGTGAAGTCGAAGTTGCCGTCGGCGTCGGTCGTGCCGCCCCAGGGCGAATGGACGGTGTGACTCGTAACGCGCTGATACGGCGGGAACGGGACGAAGATGTCGGTCTCGCCGTTGACCTGTGTGCGGTAGAGCTCGACAGGCGTGTAGCCGATGCACGTGCCCCACCCTTCGAGCCTTCCCTTCACCTCGACCTGGTTGCCACCCGCGTCGCCGGCCCAGCCGCCGGTCGTCACGCTCACATCCTTGATCGCGACCGATTCGATCGCGGGCGGCTGCTGGTAGCCCGGCACGATGACACCGTCCTCGGGCAACGCGTTGCACGCCTGGGTGCCTTTCGTGACGGCCTTCATCGAGTAGATGAACTGCTGCTGCAGGCGCGTGAGCGGCATCCGCAGCGTGCCGTTGCCGTCCTTGTCGAGCTTCGCGCCGGTGTAGTCGGGGAACCCGCCGTCGCCGCGGTCCCATGCGACGTACACGGTCTGCCCGGCGACGCAGTCGGGCATCGCCGAGACCGGCGTCGAGCGGACGTGGAAGGTGATCACCGCGTCGGTGCCATCGGTCGCCTGGTCGACCCAGGCCTGGAGGTCCGCGGCAGGCGGAGCCGGGGGTGGCGGCTTCGGTGTCGGGGCGGGGAGCGTGAACGTGCGCGCGGCGCCGGCGCAACGTCCGTCGTCGTACGCAGCTCCGTCGACGCTGACGCGCCAGCCATCCGCGCCGTAGGCGTTCCCCGGGTCGTTCGCCGTAAAGGTGAACGAGCCGTCCGCTCCGGTCGTGGCCGAGGCCACGTGCGTCCAGACGGCGTTCGGCTGCAGGCTCTGCAGCTCGACCGTGACGGGCCCGCGACAGCGGCCGCTGATCGCGAGCAGCTTCCCGGCGACCTGCACCTGGCCCTCGAGGTTCGTGACCGACGACACGTCGAACGCGCGTGTCTCGAAGCTCGTCCCGCGGCAGACGACGCCTCCCACGGTCTCGGTCGGGATGGACACGCGGAACGGCGCGTTCGGGTAGTCAAGCGGGATCGCGCCGCGCGCCGCGAACGTGCCGGACGAGCTCCCCGTCGTTGCGCTCTGGGTCCCGCCGCCGAAACCGTCCACGGACACCGTCGCCTGCGTCGAGCATTCCGTCGTGTCGGACGCGAGCGTCCCGTCGAGCTCGGCCGGGAATGCGCCGACCGTCCGCTTGGTGGTGAAGGTGAGCGTGCGCTGGTCCGGCTGCGGCTGGACCGCGAGCGGCGCCGTCGCACCCATGCAGAGGTAGCGCCCCTGGACGGAGTCATAGGCAGCGACGCGCCACTCGAGACCTGTCCCGCCGCGTGCGTTGAGGTCGCCGGCGAAGTCGCCCTGGTCGTCGACGACCGTGACCCAGCCGACGAAGCTCCAGTCGTCCTTCGACCCGGCCTTGCGGTTGTCGACGAGCGCAAGGGTCGGATTGCACGACGCCACGCCGCCGTTGTCGATCGAGCCGGTCACGTGGATCACGGACAGGTTCCCGGCCAACCGCTGCGCGGTCGCAGTGATCGTCCGCTTCACGGGGCGCGGCGGGATCCGGTCGATCGCCTTCGTGTCGCCGCCGCAGTCGAACGGCGCGACGGACCCGGACGGAACGTCGACCCGGAAGTCGCCCACGTCGGTCGGCGAGGTGATCGAGAAGTCGCCCTTCCCGTTGGTCAGCGCCGGCTTGCCGACCTGCGTCCACGCGCCGCCGCCGGAGTTCTGCTGCAGCACGACGGGGATCGCGCTCTCGCACGCAGGGACTTCGTGCGCATTCTGGAACGCGCCGACGGTGCCGGTGACCGCGAACGTCGCATCGGAGCCGGGCCTCGTGGCCTGGAAGAGCACGAGGTTCCGCTCCACGCCAACGGATGGGACGGCGAGCTTCGCGCTGTCGGCGGCGCAGTCGTTGGCTCCGCTCGTCGTCTCCGGGACGGAGAGCGTCAGAGCGCTCGGCGGGCTCGAGACCGTGACGCTGAAACCGCCCAGGGAGCTCGTGGTCTGCGCGGTCGCGATCGTCCCCGACGGCCCGGCGACGGTGACGTTCGCGCGGTACGAGCACCAGTAGGGACTGCCGGATTGCACGGTGCCGCTGATGGTGACG
>JAFAHG010000094.1 GCA_019237315.1 Actinomycetota bacterium | reverse complement strand
CGCGGCTGCCTGGATCGCGATCAGCGCGGCGCCACCGAGGACGACGATGCTCGCGTAGAACCCGTCGGGGTCGTACCGGATGATCCGCGCGTGCAGGCTCCCGAGGAACCAGAGGAACGCGAACGCGGCGCCGGTGAAGAGCGTGATCGCGAGCTGGCGGTGGTGGGTGCCGAGCGCGAGCGCGAGGACGCCGAGCGGGACGTAACAGAAGCCAAAAAGCGGCGCGTAGGTGCGGAGAAACGGCCCGCGCGGCATCACGCCTCGAAGCTACAACATCCGGGGATGTCGCTCTCCGACGAGCTTCGCGACGAGCTTGCGACGATCGCGCCGGACCGGCGCTGTTGCCGCCTGGCGGAACTCTCGGCGCTGTTCCACACCGCCGGGGCCTGGCACCTGCGCGGGCGAGGAGAGACGTCGCTGACGCTCGACGTCGGCTCTGCGTCCGCCGTCCGCCGGGCCTTCGCGCTTTTGAAGGACGTCGGCGTGCGGTCCGAGATCCGCACCTACCGCCGCCGCTCGTTCGAACGCTCGACCCGCTACCAGCTCCACGTGGAGCTCGGCGCCGCCGCCCGGGATGTGCTGCAGGAGGCCGGTGTCGTCTCGGCCGACGGGGCGCCGCTCGAGCGCCCGCCGAAGCGGGTGACGGGCCGCTCCTGCTGCCGCTCCGCGTACCTGCGCGGAGTGCTGCTCGGCGGCGGCTCGCTTTCCGGTCCACGCGCGCCGCATCTCGAGCTCCGCGCGTCGGGCCGCGAGGGCGCCGAGTTCGTGGCGGCCGTCGCCGCGGCGGAGGGCGTCCCGCTGCGCGTGCTCGAGCGCGGCGCGGGGGCGATCGCATATGCGAAGTCGACGGAGACGATCGCCGACCTTGTCGCCCTCGCCGGCGCGAGCGAGACCGCGCTCCGCCTGGACGAGCACGCGGTAGTCGCCGCCGCCCGAGCGGAAGCGAACCGCCTGGCAAACGCCGACGAGGCCAACCTGGTCCGCACAGCCCGCGCCGCCCACGAGCAACTGCAGGCGATCCGAGCCCTGGAGGGCGAATCGCTTCCCCCGAAGCTCCAGGAAATCGCCGATCTCCGCGTCAAGTACCCACACCTGTCACTGACGGAGCTCGCCTCGAAATGCCGCCCGCCGATCACGAAAGCGGCAGCCCATCACCGCATGACCGTGCTGCGAAGCCTGGCGGAGGAGCCGGATTCACTCCGGCTCCGACCAGGACGGATGGGGTAGCGACACCCGCGCGAAATACTCGCCGCGGAGCGGCGAGGGCATTTCGTGCGGGAAGGCGGGCCGGAGGGGAAGCTCCGAGGACGACCTCCCCCTCCGGTTGAACCACGCTCCGGACCGTTGGCGGCGGACGGGGTCTGAATCCACCGCCGGACGAGCATGGACCCGCCGCGGCAAGTATCTCGCACAGACAACATGTGCTTCCAGCCCAGTTACAAGCGATATTGACTGAGGTACCGTCTCGGGCCATGCACGCGCGGTTCGACGAGTTGCGCACGCGGCTCGCGGAGATCCACGATCTCGCGAAGGCCGCGGAGATCCTGCGCTGGGACGAGCAGGTGATGATGCCGCCGCGCGGCGCGGCCGCCCGGGCCGAGCAGCTCGCGACGCTGAACCGGGTCACGCACGACCGGTTCACGTCGCCGGAGATCGGGCGGCTCCTCGACGACCTCGCGCCGTTTGAGGAGCAACACGACTTCGATTCGTTCGAGGCGAGCCTCATCCGCGTCACGCGTCGTGACTGGGAGAAGGAGCGCAAGGTGCCGTCGGACCTGCGCGCCTCGATGTCGCGCACCGCGACGCTCGGGTACGCGACGTGGGTGGAGGCGCGGCGTACGGACGACTTCAGCAGGTTCCTGCCCGCGCTCCGCGAGGCGCTCGAGCTGAAGCGGCAGTACGTCGCATGCTTCGACGGTGACTACGACGAGCCGTACGACGCGCTCCTCGACGACTACGAGCCGGGGATGAAGACCGCGGAGGTGCGCGAGACCTTCGAGTACCTGAAGGAGCACCAGGCCCCGCTCGTCAAGGAGGTGGTCTCGCACGCAGGCACGCCGGACCAGCCGACGCGCGAGTTCCCGGTCGAGCGCCAGAAGGAGTTCGAGCTCGACGTCGTGCGGCGGTTCGGGTTCGACCCGGACAGCTGGCGCCTCGACCCGACGGTCCACCCGTTCGAGCGGAACGGCAGCCTGCAGGACATCCGGATCACGACGCGCTACTTCCCGACGAACCTCGACGGGCTGTTCGCGACGATGCACGAGTTCGGGCACGGGCTGTACGAGCACCAGGTCGATCCGCAGCTCGAGCGGACGCCGCTGGCGTCCGGCGTGTCGCTCGCGATGCACGAGTCGCAGAGCCGTATGTGGGAGAACCTCGTCGGACGGTCGCTGCCGTTCTGGCGCTTCGCCTTCCCGAGGCTCGCGCAGCTCTTCCCGGATGCGGTGGCGGGGGAGGACGCCGAGAGCTGGTACCGCGAGGTGAACGCCGTCGAGCCGTCGCTCATCCGCGTCGAGGCGGACGAGGCGACGTACAACCTGCACATCATCCTTCGCTTCGAGCTGGAGCAGGAGCTGCTCGCGGGCTCGTTCCCGCTCGAGCAGTTGCAGGAGGAGTGGGACCGCCGGATGTGGGAGTACCTCGGCATCGAGGTCCCGGACGCCGCGAGGGGAGTGCTGCAGGACATGCACTGGTCGATCGGTGCGGTCGGCTACTTCTCGACGTACGCGCTCGGCAACCTCATCTCTGCGCAAATCTGGGCGAAGGTGACCGACGACCTGCCGGACCTCGACGACCGGTTCGAGCAGGGCGAGTTCGGCGCGCTTGCTGCGTGGCTCCGCGAGAACGTGCACCGGCACGGCCGGAAGTTCACGCCGCTCGAGACGCTCGAGCGCGCAACGGGGGCGACGCGCATCGACCCCGAGCCGTACGTTCGTTATCTTCGGCGCAAGCTCGGCGACATCTACGGGCTCCCCGTCGTCGGTTCGCGCTAAATCCGCGGCCGTATCCGTCTAGAGTCTTCGCCATGGCGAAGACACGGGTGGGCATCAACGGGTTCGGCCGCATCGGCCGCAATTTCTTCCGCGCGTCGCTCGAGCGCGACTCGAGCTTCGAGCTCGTCGCGTTCAACGACCTCGGCGACGTGCCGACGATGGCGCATCTCCTCGAGTTCGACTCGCTGCTCGGGCCGCTCGAAGGCGGCGTCGAGGTGGAGGCGGGTTCGATCAAGGCCGCGGGCCACGAGCTGAAGGGGCTTGCCGAGCGCGATCCGGCGAACCTGCCGTGGGGCGACCTCGGCGTCGAGGTCGTTATCGAGTCGACCGGGTTCTTCACGTCGCGCGAGGGCGCGCAGAAGCACCTCGACGCCGGCGCGAAGAAGGTGATCATCTCGGCGCCGGCCACCGATCCGGATCTCACTGTCGTGCTCGGCGTGAACGACGACCAGTACGACGCCGAGAAGCACAAGATCATCTCGAACGCGTCGTGCACGACGAACTGCCTCGGGCCGCTCGCGAAGGTGCTCAACGACTCGTTCGGCATCGAGCGCGGGTTCATGACGACGATCCACGCGTACACGCAGGACCAGAACCTGCAGGACGCGCCGCACAAGGACCTGCGCCGCGCGCGCGCCGCCGCGATCAACCTCGTGCCGACCTCGACGGGCGCTGCGCGCGCGATCGGTCTCGTGCTGCCGGAGCTGAAGGGCAAGCTCGACGGCGTCGCGGTACGGGCGCCGATCCCAACCGGCTCGCTGACCGATCTCGGTGTGCAGCTTCGCCGCGAGGCGACGGTGGACGAGATCAACGCGGCGTACGAGAAGGCGGCGGGCGAGAAGCCGCTCAAGGGTTACCTGCAGTTCTCGCGCGCGCCTCTCGTCTCGACCGACATCAACAAGTCGCAGTACTCGTGCATCTTCGACAGCGAGCTGACGATGGCGGGCGGGAACTTCGCGAAGGTCTTCGGCTGGTACGACAACGAGTGGGGCTACTCGAACCGGCTCGTCGACCTCACGAACGTCGTCGCCAAGTCGCTTTGAGGCTGCCACGCTCGGTCCGCGATGCGGACGTCGACGGCAAGGCCGTCCTCGTCCGCGCGGATCTGAACGTCCCGCTCGAGGGCGGCCGCGTCGCAGACGACGCGCGCATCCGCGCGTCGCTGCCGACGCTTCGGCTGCTGCTCGAGCGCGGCGCACGCGAGGTGCGCGTGTGCTCGCACCTCGGCCGGCCGAAGACCGACGAGGACCGCGCGAAGTACGCGATGGATCCGGTGCGCGCGCGCGTCGCGGAGCTCGTGGGTGACGACCGCGTGACCGTGCTCGAGAACACGCGGTTCAACGCGGGCGAGACGAAGAACGACGAGGGTTTCGCGCGCGAGCTCGCCGACGGGTGCGACGTCTACGTGATCGACGCCTTCGGTTCTGCGCACCGCGCGCATTCCTCGACCGAGGCGGTCGCGCACATCCTGCCCGCGTACGCGGGACTCCTTCTGCTCGCGGAGCTCGAGCATCTCGGCCGGCTGCTCGGCGACGTCGAGCGTCCGTTCGTGATCGTGTCGGGCGGCGCGAAAGTCGAGGACAAGGTCGCTGTGCTGACGAACCTCGGCTCGCGCGCGGACCGCGTGCTGATCGGCGGAAAGATGGCCGAGGACGTGCGCGCGGAGAATCCGTTCCCGTTCGAGGCGCTGCTGCCGGTCGACGTCGTCGCCGCGGATGCATTCGCCGCCGACGCGCAGACGCAGGTCGCACCCGAGCCGCCGGACGGCTGGCTCGGTCTCGACATCGGTCCGAAGTCGCGCGAGCAGTTCGCGGCCGCGCTCGAGGGCGCGCGCACGATCTTCTGGAACGGGCCGATGGGTGTCTTCGAGTGGCCGGCCTTCGCGGAGGGCACCTTCGCGGTCGCGCGCGCGGTCGCCGCGTGCGACGGGTTCACCGTCGTGGGCGGCGGCGACTCGGTGCGCGCGGTGTACGAGGCCGGCGTCGCCGACCGAATCTCGTGGATCTCGACCGGCGGCGGAGCTTCGCTCGAGTTCCTCGAGGGCAAGGAGCTGCCCGGGGTGGCGGCAATCCCCGCGGCGTAATGCTCATCGCCGGCAACTGGAAGATGTTCAAGGGCGTCGCGGAGACGGCGGCGTTCTGCCGCGCGCTGCGGGACGCGGATCTCGGCGACGTCGACGCCGTCGTCTGCCCGCCGGCGACCTCGCTCGAGACCGCCGTGCGCACGCTCGCCGACACGGAGGTCGGCGTCTTCGCGCAGAACTGCCACTGGGAGGCCAAAGGCGCGTTCACCGGAGAGATCTCCGCGCCGATGCTGCAGGAGCTCGGCGTCTACGGGACGATCGTCGGCCACTCGGAGCGCCGCCAGTACTTCGGCGAGACGGACGATAGCGTCGCGCGGCGCACGCGAGCCGCACTCGACGCGGGCCTGCACGTCATCGCGTGCGTCGGGGAGACGGAGGCAGAGCGCGAGGCGGGGGAGACGGAGGCCGTCCTGCGCCGCCAGGTCTCCGTCCTCGA
>JAFAHG010000101.1 GCA_019237315.1 Actinomycetota bacterium | reverse complement strand
CTCCGAGTCGATCGACTGCGTGTCGTGCCACCTCGCCGAGGGCGCGCACTACGTCGGCACGACCGAGTACGGGCTCGCGCCCGACGGTGCGTTTCGCAGCGACCGCAGCCTCGCGTACCGGCGCGATCTCCTCGCGATCACGAACCTCCACATCTTCGCGTACAACGGTCGCGCGGTCTCGGTCTCGCAGCGCGTCGCGAACGAGTCGGCGGTGGTCGCGGACGCGATGCAACAGCTGCTGCGTTGACGTACGCTCGCGCCGCATGAAGACCCCACGTGCGTCCGAGCTCATCTCGAAGCGGATCGACACGCTCGGCGACTGGCGCTCCGCCGTCCTCGATCGCGTCCGCGCGCTCATCAAGGAAGCGGACCCCGACGTCGTCGAAGAATGGAAGTGGGTGAAACCGACGAACCCGGGCGTTCCGGTGTGGTCGCACGACGGGATCATCTGCACGGGCGAGTCGTACAAGTCGTACGTCAAGCTGACGTTCGCGAAGGGCGCGTCGCTGAAGGACCCCGCGAAGCTGTTCAACGCGAGCCTCGAGGGCAACATGCGCCGCGCGATCGATATCCACGAGCACGACACGCTCGACGAGACCGCGTTCAAGGCGCTCGTCCGCGCGGCCGTCGATCTGAACACGCGCTAGAGGTTTGTCGACGACTGACTAGTCGAGCGGCGTGACGTCGTCTCCGGCGGCGATCCGTCCGCTCGAGACGATGTCCGCGCGCAACCCCGCCCTGTGGACGAGCGGCCGGAGCAGACCCTCGCCCGACACGCGCTCGAGATGCGCGCACGGCTCCGCGAGGCGGCGTCCAATGCACTCGACGGCCCCGATCGCGAACCGCCGGCCGACGAGGTCGTTCAGCGACACGCCGCGCGTGACGACGTTGCGGCGCGCGCGTTCCCACGCGACGCCGAGCGAGTCGAGCACGTCGCCGTCGACGAGCGTCAGCTCGTACCCACGTCCTCCCGGCGAGCTGAACGTCCCGCGGCCGTCGAAGTAGCGGTCGCCTTCGAGCCCGCGCCCCGCGACGGCCTGCGCCGAGTCGACGCGACGGAGGGGGGCTTCCGCGTCGGGCGCGACGAACAACGCCTCCACGCGGCCGGCGCCGGGCGCCGCGGCAGGCGGGTCGATCCCGAGGTGCACGTCGAGGCGCGCCACGACCCACCCGGCGACGATCTCGCCGCCGCGCGCGATCGCCCCTGCGGGATCGTGCAGCGGACCGGACGGCGAGCCGAACATCACGACCGCGTGGTCGTCCTCGGCGGTGCGCACGCGCGCGAGCCAGTTGCCCGGCCACGCGAACTCACGCGCGTCCGCGATCGGGACGAGGCCGAGGTTCCGCCCCGGAAGCCACTGCTGGAAGAACCGCAGCGCGTCCCCACCTTCCGGCGCCGGGACCGGCGCATCGAGCACGAGCGCGAGGCAGTCGCGCAGCTCCTCGTCGAACGCCACACCCGGATCCTACGGGCCGTTTGGAAGTCCATCTCTGCGGGAAACGAGGAGCGGCTGGGTAGTGACGGGAGGCGTGACATGACATTCATGCGGGGAGTGGCCGAGCTGGCGCCCGGCGACCACGTCTGCCTCGTCTACGACGACGAGCGGCGACGCGACGAGCTCCTCCTCTCCTTCCTCGACGCCGGCGTCCAGCGCGGCGAGCGCGTGATCTACCTCGCCGACGGTGCCGACACGCGAATCGGTCCCCAGCTCGCCGCAGCCGCGGCGCCGGGGCAGGTCACCGTCGTCCCCTCGTGGGACGAGTACGTCTGCGGCGACACGCTCGACTTCGCGCGTGCCTACGACGCCTGGCAGGCAGCCGTTGCCGAAACGCAGGCGCAGGGGTTCCCCGTGCTTCGCGCGGCCGGCGAACCGCCGGAGATCGCCACGCGTAACGGCCACCGTCACGAGCTCTGCGACTACGAGCGGCGCGCGAACGAGCTCTTCGCCGACAAGAACTTCGTCGCGATCTGCGTCTACGACACCCGGAAGACGCATCCGGCGGCGCTGCTCGGCGTGCTCGACGCGCATCCGATCGTCCTCTTCGCCCTTCAGCCGAGCTCGCGCCTCCGCGTCGAAAAGAGTGGCGTGGCGTCGCTCGCGCTCAGCGGCTGGCTCGACGTGACGACGCTCGGGTCGCTCGTGGACGCGCTGGGCGTCGCTGTCGGCGGCGGCTCCGACGTCGTCGTGGATCTGGCGGGGCTCGACTTCGTCGACATCGCGGGGTTGCGGCTCTTCGTCGAGGCCGCACGGAGGCTGCACGAGCGGAAGCGCACGCTGCTGCTCAAGGCGGCGCCCGACTGGGTTCCCTCGGTGCTCGGAATTCTCGGCTACGCGCATCGCGAAGGCCTGGTCCTCCAGTGACCGGTCTCCGCCACCGTGCCCTGCTCTACGAAGGCGTCGACGAGTTTCTCGCAGCTGCGCTGCCGTTCGTGCGCGACGGCGTGTGCGCGGGCGATCCGGTGATCGCAGTGGCGCACACGCGCAACGTCGAGGCGCTGCGCGAAGAGCTCGGCGACGACGCGGCCGCCGTCGACCTGCGCGACTCCGCCGATTGGTACCACTCGCCGGGGACGTCGTTCGCCGGCTTCATCGGGTTCGCGGCGGCGCATCCCGATGCGAGCTGCATCCGGATGGTCGGCGAGCCCATCTGGCCCGTCGAGTGGAGCGCGGGCGTTGCCGAGTACGCGCACTACGAGTCGGTGTTCAACGCCGTTGCGAAGGATGCACCCGTGTGGGCGATGTGCCCCTATGCCGTCGACGCGCTCCCCGACGTGGTCCTCGACCACGCAGCCGCGACGCACCCGGAGCTCGAGACGTGCGACGGCGTGCACACGAGCACCGGCTACGTCGACCCCGATGCGTACTGCACGCACCTCGCGTCGCGGGCTTCGGCTCCCGGCATCCGCGTGCGCCGCTTCGACATCGAGGGCGACCTCGCGTCCTTGCGCGCCGTCGTCGCGGCGGAGGCCTGGTCGGCGGGCGTCAGCCGCAAGCGGATTCCGGAGTTGCTGCTCGCGGTGCACGAGATCGCGATGAACGCGATCACGCACGGCGGCGGTCACGCGGTCGCCCGCACGTGGCAGGAGCCGCGGGCGTTCGTCTGCGAGATCGAAGACCACGGCCCGGGGTTGTCCGAGCTCTACGCCGGCTACGTTCCGCCGAGCGACGACAGCGACCGCGGCCGCGGCCTCTGGCTCGCGCGACAGCTCTGCGAGATCGTCGAGGTGCAGTCGCGCGAGGGCACGACACGCGTGCGCGTCCACCTACGCCGCGGCTAGCCGACGACGAACGGGTGCGTGCACAGGACGGTCCTCGACGGCGTCCGTGCCCGCGCCAAGCTGGACCACATCTCCGACAACATGGACACGGGGATCAGCATGGTGGAAGATTGCTCCGTGATCGGCGGCAAGGAGGGAATTAGTCCGAGGCGCAGCTGCAGGACGGCGATCTCGCCGCGAACACCGTGCCGGGCACCCTCACGAACGGACGTGAAGTGGACCCGCTGACGCGACTGCGCGATGCGCGCGAAACGCTGCCGCCAGCCCCGGCGGCCATGGCGGCGTACCTCGAAAAGGTGCGTACGCGCGCGTACACGATCACCGACGCCGACGTCGAGGCGCTCGCGGCCGCGGGGTGCTCCGAGGACGAGATCTTCGAGCAGACGGTCGCGGTCGCGATCGGCGAAGGTTTGCGCCGGCTCGACGCCGGCCGGGCGGCCGCGCGGTGATCCGCCTCGGCGTCATCGACAGCGGCCATGCGCCGGCCGAGGCCGCGATGCTCGACGCGATCCGCGCCGGTAGCGGCGCGGAGCCGCTCGGCGTCGTGAAGACGCTGCTGTACCGCCCGGAGCTCTTCGGCGAGGCCTTCTCGGAGGCGCTCGACGAGGTGATGCGCGGTCCGTCGGACTGGAGCGCGGGGGAGCGGGAGCTCTTCGCCGGCTTCACGTCGCTGCTCAACCTCTGTCCCTTCTGAACGCAGTCCCACGGCGCGGTCGCGTCGTATGCACTCGGCGAGGAGGTCTGGGAAGCGGTCGTCGCGGACTGGCGCACTGCACCCGTACGCCCTGAGCTCGCCGCGACGCTCGTCTTCCTCGAGAAGCTCACCTTGCGGCCGGACGAGCTCCGGCCCGAAGACGCAGATGCCGTTCGTGCCGCGGGTGTCTCCGACAAGGCGCTCGACGACGCGATCGCCGTGTGCGCGCTCTTCAACATGATCGTGCGCCTCGCAGACTCGTTCGGCTGGGACGTGCCGCCGCCGGAACGGACCGCGGCGCGCGCTCCGGCGATGCTCGCCGGCGGCTATTCGTTCGCGGCGATGCGCGCCCGGTAAAGCACTCAAAACGCGCTCTGTGCCAGCACGCCGCCGTCCACCCTGAGCTCGGCGCCGGTGACGAACGACGCGGCGTCGCTCGCGAGGAAGAAGCACGCGTCGGCGACGTCCTCAGGGCGGGCGAGGCGTCCGAGCGGAGCCCGCGCGAGCCAGCGCTCGACGCCGTCCGGCCAGTCGCGCTCGAGCGTCGGCGACCAGACGAGGCCCGGTGCGACGAGGTTGACGCGAATGCCGTGGCGGCCGAGCTCGAGTGCAGCGCCGCGCGTGAGCTGCGCGAGTGCGGCCTTCGACGCCGCGTAGTGCACGTGTCCTTGCGCGGGTTGCACGCCTTCGATCGAGCCGACGTTGACGACCGCGCCGCCGCCTCCGGCGGCGATCCGCCGCCGCGCGAACTCCGCGATGCACGCCGCCGCACCGGCGACGTTCGTGCGCAGCATCGCGTCCCAGTCGTCGAGCGTGAGCGCGAGGAGCGCCTTGACGGTCTGGTCGGCGACGTTGTTGACGAGCACGTCGACGGGGCCGAACGCGTCCTCGGCCGCCGCGAAGATCGCCGCCGCTGCGCCGTCCTCCGCGACGTCCGCGCGCACGCAGACCGTGCGTCCGCCGAGCGGCTCGGCTTCGCCGCGCTGCGCGAGCACGACCGCGACGCCGGCGTTCACGAAGCGCTGCGCGATAGCGCGGCCGATGCCGCGGCTCGCGCCCGTCACGACCGCCACGTTCACCTGACGAGCTCGGCGATCCGTCTCGCTGCCTGCGGCCATTCGTCCGCGAGCGTGGCCGACCCGAGCTCGAAGCCCTCCCACGTGAACGGCGGCGCCATCGTCGTGCCGAGGAGCGTCCACGGCCCGCGGCTCGAGGTGCCTTGCCAGGTGCCTGCGGGGACGACGACCTGCGGCCGCTCGCCCGCGGCGAGGTCGGTCCCGAGCACGGGCTCGGCGACGCTCCCGTCGGGGGAAAGGAGGAGCATCTGCGCGGGCGCGCCGGCGTAGAAGTGGAAGACCTCCGGGGCGTCGAGTCGGTGGAGCGCCGAGAAGGCCGGCGGCTCGATCAGGTAGTAGATCGCCGTCGAGCGCCCGTCGGCGAGCGTCTGCGCGTAGAGGCCGCCCTCCTGCGGAAGTTCCTGCAAAGCGAGGATTTCCGCGATCTCGGAGGCATCCATCCGGCTCGTCATCCTACGGGGCGCCGGCTCCCTACCGAACGGTTGGTTTCGCGAGAACCGGGTACGCGGAACGGAAGCAAATCCGATCCTCAGGGGGGTTAGACCTGATGCGAAAGAGCTTTTTCGGCCTCGTCGTCCTCGCAGCGCTCGCCACGGCTTTCGTGGGTGGAAGCGGGGCAGTCGCCGACACGACCGGCCCGTTGACGAACGCGAAGCACTTCTTCTGGGCGCCGGGACAGGGTCTCGACGCGCAGACGACTGCGAACTCCGCGCAGAACGACCTGATCTGGCACGGAGGCAACGTCGGCAGCGGCGCGATCGGGGTCGAGCAGAAGCCTGCCGTCTACCTCGTCTGGTGGGGGCCGCAGTGGGCGCAGGGATTCCAGACCGCGGACACCGACGGGAAGCTGTACTCGAGCAAGACGCTGCAGAACTACCTGCAGACGTTCTTCGCCAACGTCGGTGGCAGCGGCTGGGCGAACATCCAGACGCAGTACTGCAACAACACCTTCGTCGGCGCGACGAGCTGCGTGGGCGGCAGCGGGTTCGTCACGAACCCGACGCACCAGCTGAAGGGTGTGTGGACCGACCCGACGCCGGTGCCGTCCGACATCGTCGCGCTCGGCCTCGCGCAGAACCTGGTCGACGACCCGATC